>DASZRO010000047.1 GCA_035550055.1 Mycobacteriales bacterium
CGTGTTCGCCGATGACGGCGCCATCTGGTCGGCCGGCATCCGCTACAGCCAGCAGGCGGGCGGAGACAACGAGGGGCCGACGGTGGACGCGGCCGCCACGACGTTCTCCTACCGCGCAGCGCAGCGGCTGTTCGCCTCCGATGTTGTCCGGTTCGGCGATGCCAAGAGCGAGAAGCGTCATCGGCTGACCGGATCCGGCAGGCCGGTCAGTCTCGACTCCTACTTCGAGGGCGTGCACGACGGGACTGTGCCGGTGTCGACGCTTGCGATCGGCGGCAGCTACTACGTGTCGCCCCCGCCGCAGCTTTCCGACCAGTCGCTGCACGCAACCGGGCTGGCGTTTCGTGGGCCGATCTCGGTCACCTTGCGCATCCCGCCGGACAACCGCGGCGTCGTCTTGCGGCGGCTCGCCGATCAGGTGGCGAGCGTGCCGGTGCGGGTCAGCGTCGACGGTCAGCCGGTCGGCATCTGGCCGGGCGCCGAGTTCCAGGGCGACCCGCTGAAACGCTGGCTCGAGACCGACTACGCGCTTCGCCCGGACCTGACCGCCGGCAAGCACGCGATCGTCGTCAGCCTCGCCCCCGCCGTTGCTGGCGAGACAGCGACGGCGTACACCCTCGAAGCCTGGAGCACCCGGCGCTGACGCTGTGAGTCGGCTTTCACCTCCGGCGCACCGCAAACGTGACGGGAGCCCTCAGCGCGCGGCGTCGATGAGAACCGCGGCGGCGGCTTTGGCGCACTGCGCGGCCTTCTTCTTGCGGTCCAGACGCGCGCTGACGATCGCCCCGTCGTAGAGCATCCCGAGTTGCTCGCCGAGCGCCTTGGCCTCTTTGATCCCCGCCTCGGCGGCGAGCTCGGTGAACAGCTCACGCAGCCAGCCGCGAGCCTTCGCCGAGACGGCTTCCTCGACCCCGCCGGGCAGTCCCTCGGCGCTGGCGTTGATGAACGCGCAACCGCGGTACGACGGCTTCGCGATCGCGGCGTCGGCGACGTCGAAGACGGCGAGCATCTTCGACCGCGGGTCCTGGTGTTTCGCGACGCCTTGCCGCACCCGCTCGTTGCGCTCCTCGTAGCGACGCAGCAGGTAGGCCTCGATCAGCGCGTCCTTGCTGCCGAAGCTGCTGTAGAGGCTGGCCTTTGCCACACCGGCCCGCGCGATCACGGTGTCGATCCCCACGGTGTGGACGCCGTGTTCGTAGAACAGCTCGTCGGCGGCCGCGAGCAGTCGCTCACGTGCCGTCCCTCGGTCGGTGTCCGAGCGCCGCGCCGTACTGGCTCCCATAATCGCTTGACGATAACAGACAGGTCTGTCTAGTGTCTGCCTAACCAGACAGACCTGTCTGTTAGATGCGGAGAGACCGATGAGCAAGAAGGCGGCGTTCGTCCTTCAGCTGACGATCCTGATCGAACTGCTCGCGTCGTCGAGCGTCCCAACCCCGCTCTACTCGATCTATCAGCAGAAGTGGGGATTCAGCGCGATCACGGTCACGGTCGTCTTCGCCGTCTACGCGTTCGCCGTACTGTCCGCACTGCTCGTTGTCGGAAAGCTCTCCGACCACGTCGGTCGTCGCCCGGTGCTGTTCGCGGCGTTGGCTTCTCAGCTCGCCGCGCTCGTCGTGCTTGCCACCGCGTCTGGCATCTGGATGCTGGCTGCGGGTCGGGTGCTGCAGGGCGTGTCGACCGGCGCAGCGGTCGGCGCTCTGGGAGCGGGCCTGATCGATCTCGACTCGCGGCGAGGGACCGTCGCCAACGGAGTCGGGCCGATGACCGGGACGGGTACCGGCGCGTTGCTGTCAGGGCTTGCGGTCCAGTTCCTGCCCTCACCGACCCACCTGACCTACCTCGTGCTGATCGGCGCGGTCGTAGCCCAACTGGCCGGGCTGGCGCTGATGAACGAGACGGTCACCCGCAAGGTTGGGGCGCTGGCCTCCCTCAAACCGCAGCTCGGGATTCCGTCGCGCACCCGCGGCGCGTTTTACGCCGCGATACCCGCCCTCGTCGCGGTCTGGTCGATCGCCGGCTTCGACGGTTCCCTGGCGCCGTCCCTGGTGCGTGAGCTCTCCGCCTCGTCCTCCTACGTGCTCGGCGGGCTCTCCCTCACCTTCCTGGCAAGCGGGGCGGCGGTCAGCATCTATCTCACCCGCGACGTCGACCCGCACCGCACGATGCAGGGCGGAGCGGCATTGATCGGGCTGGGCATGGCCGGTGCGCTCACCAGCGTGGAGGTGGGATCGGTGACCGGGTTCTTCGCGTCGACCGTCGTGGCCGGCCTCGGGTTCGGCGGCGGCTTCCAGGGCAGCATCCGCACCGTCGTACCGCTCGCACATCCGCATGAACGAGCCGGCCTGCTCTCAGCGTTGTACGTCGTCTCCTACCTCGCGTTCGGGCTGCCCGCGATCGCCGCCGGCGTTGTGGTGGAGCACCTCGGCCTGCTGACGACCGCACGCGGGTACGCCGCCGTCGTGATCGTGCTCGCCCTCGTCGCGTTCGCCGGCTCCGCCTTCACCGCCAAGGCGGCTTCGCGGGTCGCCGAGTCGCCGGCTGATGCCTACCCGGGTGAACCCGACTGCGAGCTGGCGACGGCACGCTTCGCCCTCGCGGCTACACGAACCAGGTCACCACTGGGGGCCTCGATCGGGAGTCCGTGATCGTCGGTATCGGACGACCTCAGAACGGAACCCGGACAAGTGGCAGGTCGCCGGTGCTGGCAACGGGCTGTCGGCCGGCGGCAATCCGGCAGAACTCGACGGCATCAATGGTGATCGCGGGGCTTGTTATCGCCTCCCGCGCCGCAGTCAGATAGCGGCCACCGGCAGGGCCGGTGAGGTTCAGCTCGACGGCTTGTTGCGAGCGACGAGCCCACTCGACCACGACTTCGGCAACGATGCGACCGTCGTGATCGCTGTCCAGGCGCACGTCGCGGCCGGTCGCCCGTGAGATGTCGATGCGGTGCATCCAACAGTCGCGGGTGTAGATCACATCGAGCAGATAGCCGAGCTTCCACTTCTCGGGTGGCGTGACGGCGTCGTAGGTGATCTTGATGGCCCGCAGCGCGGCGGGAATCCGGCGCCGCCGGCTCACCGAGCGCGGTGATGTCCGGCGCAAGCCGTCGACGATCTGGTCGGGCGAGAGCGCCTGGCGTCGTCGAGTTTGGACCTCACTCAGCGCATCCTCGAGTGGCGGCGCGAGCGGACGGGCAAGCCACATCTGACGGGCGAACTCGACGGCGGAGGCGTGAGCCTCTGCGGCGGCGAGCACGTGGGACGCCATCGTCCGCACGTCCCAGCTGGGGCACTCAGTTGGGTTCCGCCAGCTGTCGGGTTCGAGGCCCGTGAGCAGATCGATGAACCGGGCGTACTCGGTCCCCGCCAGGTCGAGCGCCTCACTATGTGACAGCACGGAGATGTCAGCGACGTGTGCGGCGCGCTCGCTCACCTCGGGCCGTCTTCCTTTCCGCCAGGTGCCCATAGACCATATCGGCAACGCGGTCGGTCAGCGACTTCCATCGTTCCCCACCCGGGTCATTCGAGATCTGCTGGTCAACCAGGCCGGTGATGACCGCGGTGATCAAATCGAGATCGGCCGGAGCGGCGACCACGCCCATTGCGGCGAAGTCGTCACGAACCAAAGCGAGCGCTTCGACAGCGCAGCTGTAGGACTCTGGCGACGGAACGAAGCCAGGGATCGCGCGCTGGAACAGCAGCAGGTAGCGCGTCGGATCCGAGGTGCAAAAGTTGAAAAAGAAACGGTAGTTCTCCCGCATCCGGATCGTGGGGTCGGACGACATCGTCGTCAGCCACCCGCGGTACGCGTCGAGGAACTGTCGTGCTGCCTGACCGAACAGCGCGTCGTAGAGCGCGTTCTTCGAAGCGAAGTAGACGTAGAGGGACGGGGGTCGCATATCGACGCGAGCGGCCACTTCGGACAGCGACATCGCCCCGAGCCCTTGCTCGCGCGCGACGCCCCAGGCCGCAGCGAGGATTTCGTCGCGGGTTGCGGCGTGTCGCCTGGCCCGTCGATCGCGCCCGCTCGACCCGTGAGCGTCGCCGCTATCTGTTGTGTCCACGCCCAACTTGCTGTGATGCGACGTCGATTTCAGGGGCGCAAACGTAGCACGGCGGGGCTTCGGACCCAGGGTGGTTGCATCGCGGAACCCCCTTGACGGCTTTTCCTAATGCCATTAGGTTATCAGATCGAAGGTAGGAATACCTCCGTGGTGCAGCTCCGAGGGGGTGGGACGAATGAGCCGAACGGTTTGCGACTCGGGCGTCGACGTACGCCGGCAACCGATGGGTCGCGGCGCAACGTTTGCGGGATGCATCGCAATGGCGGCACTGATGACCGCGTGCGGTTCGAATGGCTCGGCGCCGATTGCGCGAACCTCCGGGTTCGTCGGTCCCACGCCAATCGCTCCCACAGCGGCGGTGAAGTTGACCTCATTGACGCTGTCGGTTGCGCAGGTCAGCCCGGCGATGCGGGGGAAGCCGTTCGGCCCGGTGACGGAGCCGCGTCGCTACCTATACACCGGCTTGATGGGCCCGGACAACGCCACACTCAGCGCGGTCTGCGGGGTGCCGACGTTTCCAAGCGACGCCGACCGGGTGGCGCGCCGCCAGGTCGCCTACATCCAGCATGGCTTTCTGGCAGCAAGCCAGGAGGTGGTCCGTTATCGATCCGGTGGTGCCGCACTGGCTCTGCGGGAGCTCCGCTCCGCGACGCGGTCGTGCCCGAAGTCCTTCCCAATCACCAAAGGCAGCGTCGCATCGAAAGTGACGATCGATCCGCCCAACCCCGACTTGCTTGCGAAGCAGCTGACGATGCAGTTCTCGATCACCCAGCCGAACGGGCCCCGCACTTGGGAAGTCGACGTCTACCAGTTCGACGGCAATTACTTGTCGGCGTTCTACGTCTTCAACTCGACGCTTCGCTTCGCGAGATCGACTGCCTTTCAGTTGGCAAGCCTCGCGGCTGCGAAGCTCGCAGCGTCTGGTGCCTGACGCAGTGAGCAGGAGGCCGTCTGCTCTGTCCCGCCGCGACGACGATGGTGCAAAAGGCGTCACGCACTCCAGGGCCCGGTTTGTCCTGACGATGGTGATCGCTACTGCTCTTGTGCTTCCGGTCACTGTTGCCTCGGCTGCATCCCCCGGCCGAGGGGCAGAGCGTCGGCACGTCTTCGCCTCGGCGATCTCGGCCACAGCGGGGATCGAGCCCCGCTATGCAGCCTCGATCACCCGTACACAGGGAGGCATTCCCCACATCGTCGGCGCAAACTTCGGCGACGTGGGCTACGGCTACGGCTACGCGTTCGCACAGGACAACATCTGCACGATGGCCGCCGACTACGTGACGGTCGAGGGCAGGCGCTCGTTCTATTTCGGGCCGGCGGCGAGCTACCAGCAGCGTGCCAACGGAGTGACGGTCAGCAATCTCGACTCCGATGTCTTTTGGGCCGAGGTGCGTGACTCGGGGATCGTCGGCAGGCTCACCCGTCAGCGTCCACCGCTCGGACTGCTTCCCGGCGTCCGTGCCGTAATGCGTGGCTACGTGGCCGGCTACGACCGTTACCTGCGCAGCGTCGGGGGCGCTGACGGGATAACTGACCCGGCATGTCATGGCAAGCCCTGGGTGCAGCCGATCACCATTCAGGACGCGTACCTGCGCCTCTACCAACTGGTCCTGATGGCAAGTTCCGACGTGCTGATGCCCGCGATCGCCGAGGCCGCACCGCCCACGCTGACCAGTCCCATCTCTGCGGCGGTCAACGTGCGGCGGACGGCGACCCTGATCGCGGAGGGCTGGAAACGCGCCATGGCTGGGATGGGCAGCAACGGGATCGCCGTTGGCAAGGCCGGCACGCGCGACCACACCCACGGTCTGCTGATCGGCAACCCGCACTTCCCGTGGATCGGGACCGAGCGGTTCTATGACGCCCAGATCACGATCCCGGGTCGGCTCAACGCATCGGGCGCCTCGCTGTTCGGCGTGCCACTGGTCCTCGTCGGACACAACAAGTGGGTTGCGTGGACCCACACGGTGTCGACGGCGTTCGAGTTCACGCCGTATGAGCTGAGCATCGTCGCCGGCGAGCCGACTGAGTACTACTACGACGGTGCCGTAATGAAGATGCGGCCGCGTACGGTGACGGTCGCCGAGCGCGTCGACGGCAAGGTCACGAAGGTGAGCCACACGCTGTGGTGGACGAGGTACGGCCCGATGATCACCTCGCTGGAGGGCGTCCCGCTTCCGTGGACTGCCGCCACAGGCTTCACCTTCCGCGACGCCAACGCGACGAACTTGCGGGTCTACAACCACTTCCTCAGAACGGATGAAGCGCACTCCGCGCGCCAGGTGCTGCACATCCTGGACAAGTACCAGGGCATTCCGTGGGTCAACACGATCGTCGCCGACCGCACGGGACATGCGCTGTACGCCGACATCGGCGCGATCCCGAACGTGTCGAACCAGAAGGCGCATCGCTGCGACACGGCGCTCGGTGATGCGACGTACGCGCTCCTTGGCCTGCCAATCCTCGACGGTGCGACCTCTGGATGCAACTGGGGGAACGACCCCGACGCAGCTGTCCCCGGCATCTTCGGCCCCAGCCACGAGCCGCATCTGTTCCGCAGCGACTACGTCACCAACGCCAACGACTCGTACTGGCTGGCCAACCCGAGCCACCCGCTGACCGGGTACGCGCGGATCATCGGCACCGAAGGAACCGCGCGGTCGCTGCGGACCCGCATCGGGCTGATCATGACGCAGGACCGCGTGTCAGGCATCGGAGAGCAGAAGGGGTTCACCCTCCGTGCGATGCAAAACCTCTTTTTCTCCGACCGGCCGTACGCAGGCGTGCTGTGGCGCAGTCAGCTCGTTTCGCTGTGCAAGACATTCCATGCCGCCGGCGTAATCCCTACGACGAGTGGAGTTACGCCGGTCGGCGACGCGTGTGGCGTCCTGACGGACTGGGATCTCCGGGAAGACCCGGACAGTCATGGCGCGATCCTGTTCCGGCGGTTCGTTGACAACCTGATGAGCGGCAGCCTCAGCACCGTCGAGGGCGACACAGGGGTCGCGCTGTACTGGCAGCATCCGTTCGACGTGAGCGATCCGGTGCATACCCCGTACGGACTTGACGTAGCCGATCCAGAAGTCGCGATCGCGCTCGGCAACGCGATCAACGACTTGCGGCAGGCCGACCTTCCTCTGGACGTCGCACCCGGCAAGATCCAGGGCGTCCACCGGGCCGGGCACTTCATTCCAATCCCCGGCGGCGAGGGTGACCCGAACGGTGAGTTCAACGCGATCTATGCGCCGTGGATCAAAGGCAAAGGGCTCGGTGACGTCGACGATGGCTCGTCGTTCGTGCAGGTAGTGACCTGGAAGACGGGAGATCCGTACCCCGTCGCGCGGACCATCTTGAGCTATTCGGAGTCGAGCGATCCGACTGATCCGTACTACGACGACCAAACAACGCTGTTCGCGCGCAAGCGCTGGATCCGCGACAGCTTCTCTGCCGCAGCGATCCGCAGGAACGCGATCGTCCCGGTGGTGCATCTCGCCGGCTCTTGATTCGACCGCTACGTATCTGGCATCGACCGTCAACGAGGAGGGCAAGCAGATGGCAAAGTTCCTGATCACCTGGAAGATCCGAGAAGGGTTGTCGGCTCAGCAGAACCACGACGACCTCAAGACGATGTTGAGCACGTTCGGCAAGTGGGAGCAACCGGCGGACCAGACTTTCCATCAGTGGGTGTTGCGCCTGGACGGCAACGGCGGGGCAGCGATCGTCGAGACCGACGACATTGCCGGCCTGGGGCGGGCGCCTCAACTGTTCGCACCGTGGCTCAGCTACGAGATCCACCCGGTCATCGACATCGCCGACGGTGCGGCGATGGCTCACGAAGCGGTGCAGAGCCGCGAGGCGATGCGCTGACCGTCGGTCTCGGTCGGTCGGGGCCGGCAAGTCCGGTCTCGACCGACTTTGCCGCCTAGACGTCGAGGCGCATGACGGCCATCGTCCGACGGCCGTTCTCGGTGGCGACCAGCACCAGCGACGACGGGCCGGCTTGGGCGGTCGCGAGCTGGTCGTCGTAGCTGGCCTGGGCCCCTTGCCACGGCAGCCGGATCCGGACCAGCCCGTGTGTGCCGAAGCTCTTCGCGACGGCGCCGTTCGGCTTGATCACCCGCAGCAGCTCGCTCGACTCGCTGGCGAAGGAGCTCTCGGCGAGCAGGGTGTTCGGGCCGTGCTGGAACGCGTCGATCTCGCCGTACAGCGGTGACGCGAAGCGGACCACGCGGCCGATGATGCGTCCGCTCACCGCGAAGTGCGCGAGGACGCCGTGGGCGGACTTCGCGGTGATCTTCGGCCCGTCGGCGCACGGCCGCTGCCCGACCCCGACAAGGGTGATCTCGTTGCCGTCCGCGTATGCGTCACCGACGAAGGCACCGAACGTATGCGTGCGCCAGAAGCGGTTCAACGAGTTGGTGAACCGGACGACCGGCCTGCCCATCGAGGTGAGCAGCTCCAGCTGGTGTCCCCAGCACCCCATGTTCCCGTAGTTGACCTGGGCGAGGATGTCGCCGTCCGGCAACAACGACAGCGACGAGACCCCGGAGTCCTCCCCGGTCGGCAGTACGACGCTGCCGTTGTGCCCGAAGTCCGGGTCGTATTCGCCTTGCTCGGTGAGACCCGCGGCGTGGTTGACGGTGCAGCACCCGCCGCCGGAGTTGTCGCCGGCGACCACCACCTCGCCCGAGCGCTCCTGGGTGATCGCCGTCGCCTCGCCGTGTTGCGGCAGCGCGATCCAGCCGCCGGCGCCGAAGGTCGGGTCGAGCGCGCCCGACGCCGTGATCGCGGCGACGACCCAGCGGGCACGGTAGGACCCGGCGAGCAGCGCGCCGCCGCCGCTGCGCGGCGCGATCGCGTCGATCCACAGGCCGAAGTTGCCCGGCACGTTCCCGGGGTCGGCGACCAGCGACGACGGGATGGTGAGGTGCGTCGTACCGCCGTTGCCGAACTGCGCGTCGGGAGTGCACTGCGTGGTCACCGCGTCGAGCACGACGTAGGGCTGGCCGGGGTAGATCTGCCCGAACGACGTCAGGGATGAACCGTCCGCCAGCAGCCCGCTGGCGATCGCGGCGCTCCTGAACCCGTTGGTCGCCAGCTGGACGCCGTGGCCGCCGTTGCAGCCGGAGTCGGCGATGTTCGGCCTGATCGTGAAGCCGCCGGCCGGGGTGGTGGTCGCCTGCGCCACGCCGGCACCCGCGGCGAGTACGGCGGAAAGGACGATGAGCAGCCGGATCAGCGATCGAGTCACGAGGCCGATCATGGCATCGGCCGGCGGCCGCCTGTCCATCGATATGGTGCCCGGGTGGTCGAGCGTCGCGAGCTGAATGCCGTCATTTACGAAACGGACGGGCCGATCGCGCGCATCATCCTGAACCGGGTCGACAAGGCCAACACCAAGGACGCCCAGCTGGTCGAGGAGGTCGACGCCTGCCTGCACGAAGCCGACCGCGACGGCGCCATCAAAGTGGTGATCATCAAGGCCAACGGCAACGGCTTCTGCGGCGGTCATGTTGCGCGCTGGGGCCCCGACGAGTCCCCATACCCGGACTTCGGCGACACGTTCGAAAGCCTCTACAAGGGCACGGCTGACCTCTTCCTGTGGCCGACGTTGTATCTGTGGGAGTTCCCGAAGCCGACCATCTCCCAGATCCACGGGTACTGCCTCGGCGGCGGCATCTATCTCGGACTGCTCACCGACTTCTGCGTCGCGTCCGACGACGCGTACTTCCAGATGCCGCTGGCGCGAAGCCTCGGCGAGCCGGGCGGCCACACGATGATCGAGCCGTGGCTGCTCATGAACTGGCATCGCACGATGGACTGGCTGCTGCTCGCGCCCACGCTCGACGCCCATCAGGCGCTGGAGTGGGGGCTGCTCAACAAGGTGGTTGCGCGCGAGGACCTCGAATCGACCGTAGAGGACATGGCGCAGCGCATCGCGCAGATCCCGTTGACCACCCTGATGGCGGTCAAGAACAACGTGAAGCGGGCGTATGAGCTGATGGGCATGCGAGTGCACCTTCAGGTCAGCCACATCCTCACGAACATGGTCGGGGCAGCGACTGACGTCCAGCAGCGTCGCGCCGAGATGATCAAGACGAACCTCAAGCCGCGCGCCTTCCTGGAGCACTCGGAGATCGCGCAGCCAGAGACCGCGCGACCGGCGGACGAGCAGTGAACGTCGCCGACCACGCCGCGAGCAGGCCCGACGCGGTCGCACTGCTCGTCGGCGACGAGCGCGTCACGTACGCCGAGCTGCACGCCCGCGCGATGCGAGTCGCCGGACTCCTCCACGAGGCAGGCTTGCGTCGGGGTGACGCGGTCGCGTTGATGCTCACGAACCGTCGCGAGTTTCTCGAAGTCACGTGGGGCTGCCAGCTGTCCGGGCTGTACTACACGCCGGTCAACACCCACCTGACCTTCGACGAGGTGGCCTACATCGTCGACGACTGCCAGGCGCAGGCCCTGTTCATCGATGCGTCGATGCCGCAGCTGGCCGCCGAGCTCCGCAACCGTGACAGCCGGGTCGGGTCGTGGGTCGTGGTCGGCGCCGACTGGGACGGCTGGCAGTCCTACGAGGCTGCGCTGAGTGCGGTCTCGTCGTACCCCGAGATCTCCGACGGCTGCGAGATGCTCTACTCGTCGGGCACCACCGGCCGGCCGAAGGGCATCCGCCGACCGCTGCCGACCGAGAACGGGTCCTGGGCGCAAGGCCTGTTGGAGCAGGCGGCGCTGCACCTCTACCAGGCGAACGCCGACAGTGTGTACCTGTCGCCGGCGCCGCTGTATCACGCCGCCGGCGTCAACTACACGATGGCGATGCACCGCATCGGCGCCGCGACCGTGATCGTCCCCAAGTTCGACGCCGAGGAGACCCTGCGCCTGATCGAGCGGCATCGGGTCACCCACGCCCAGTTCGTGCCGACCATGTTCGTCCGGATGCTCAAGCTGCCGAAGCAGGTGCGTGACAGCTACGACCTGTCGAGCCTGCGATGGGTCGTTCACGCGGCCGCGCCGTGCCCGGTCGACGTGAAGCGGGCGATGTTCGACTGGCTCGGACCGATCATCTACGAGTACTACGGCGGCACCGAAGGCTTCGCCGGCGCGACGATCGGTCCGCCGGAGTGGCTGGCGCATCCTGGCTCGGTCGGTCGGCCGCTCACCACGGTGCACGTGCTCGGCGAGGACGGCGAGGAGCTGCCGGTCGGCGAGGCGGGCGAGCTGTTCTTCGAAGGCGGCCCGGAGTTCTCGTACTGGGGTGACCCCGAGAAGACGAAGTCGGTGTCCAACGAGCGCGGCTGGCGAAGCCTCGGCGACATGGGCTATCTCGACGAGGACGGCTACGTCTACCTCACCGACCGCGCGACCTTCATGATCGTGTCGGGTGGGGTGAACATCTACCCGCAGGAGACCGAGAACCTCCTGATCATGCATCCGAAGGTTGCCGACGCCGCGGTCTTCGGCATCCCGAACGACGAGTTCGGCGAGGAGGTCAAGGCCGTGGTGCAGCCGCTCGACGGCATCGAGCCCTCGGCCGAGCTTGCCGACGAGCTGATGGACTACTGCCGTACGCACCTGGCGGGCTACAAGTGCCCGCGGTCCATCGACTTCGACCCGCAGCTGCCGCGCGACCCCAACGGCAAGCTCTACAAGCGCCGGATCCGTGACCGCTACTGGGAGGGTCGCGCCTCCCGCATCCTGTGAGGGCGCTCGCGTGACCGACGACCCGCTGCGCGACGAGCTGCTGACCAAGATCGGCAAGCCGATGGGGCTGTCCGGCCCGTCGACGGCACCGGATCCGGTCAACGTCGCGATGATCCGGCACTGGGTGGACGCGCTCGACGACCGTCACCCTGCGTACGAGGAGACGACCGCCGCCGGCACCCGGTTCGGCGCGATCGTCGCGCCGCCGGCGATGTTGCAGACCTGGACGATGGGACGCCCGACGATCGCGGGCATTCGCGAGCGCGGCGGTTCGGCGGGCGAGGTCGGGCCTGACAGCCCGCTGTCCGTGCTGGCCGCGGCTGGGTACGTCGGTACCCTCGCTACCAACACCGAGCTGACCTTCGACCGCTACCTGCGAGTCGGCGACGTCCTCACCTCGGACACCGCGTTCGAGTCGGTTTCCGAACAGAAGCACACCGGCCTCGGCAAGGGCTACTTCATCGCCTGGTCGAACAACTTCTACGACGCGGCGGGCGAGCGGGTCGGCAGCCAGCTGTTCACCGTCTACAAGTTCGCGCCGGGTCCGCCGCCGCAGCGGCGGGCAAGCCGGCCGTCGTCGAGCAGCGAGCCACCGTCGGGCGAGGAGCTGCCGCCGTTCGACCTCGAGGTGACCGCGACGGTGATCGTCGCCGGGGCGCTCGCGACGCGCGACTTCATGCCGGTCCATCACGACCGGGACTACGCGCAGGCGCAGGGTGCGCCTGACATCTTCATGAACATCTTGACCAGCAACGGCTACGTCTCGCGCTACGTCACGGACTGGGCCGGCGGGGACGCGCGGGTCCTCACCATCTCCACCCGGTTGGGCGGTCCTGCCATCCCGGGCCAGCCGCTGCGGTTTCGCGGCCAGGTTGCCACCGAGGCCGTGGAGGACGGCGAGCGGGTCGTCGAGGTCGCGGTCCGCGCCGACAACGACCTGGGCAACCATCTGACCTCGCGCGTCCGGATCGCCGTTCCCGCCTGACGGCGGCGCCGCGTCAGGACTCGAGCCAGCGGAGTACGGCGAGGACGCGGCGGTGATCGTCGGCCGACGGCGCCAGGTCGAGCTTGTTGAAGATGCTCGTCACGTACTTCTCGACCGAACCCGCCGACAGGTGCAGCGTCGAGGCGATGGCCGCGTTGGCACGCCCTTCCGCCATCAGCCGCAACACCTGCCGCTCCCGAGCGGTCAGGGTCTCGACGGTGTCGCCGCGCCTGGTCTTACCGAGCAGCTGCGTGACGACTTCGGGGTCGAGGACCGTCCCGCCGGCCGCGATCCGTTCGACCGCGTCGATGAAGTCCTTCACGTCGGCCACCCGCTCCTTGAGCAGGTAGCCGACTCCGGCTGCGCCGTCGGTGAGCAGGTCGGCGGCGTAGCGCGTCTCGACGTACTGGGAGAACAGCAGGACACCGAGCTTCGGGTATCGCTCGCGCAGCTCGATCGCCGCCTGCAGCCCCTCGGTCGTGTGGGTGGGCGGCATCCGGATGTCGAGTACGACGAGATCGGGCAGGGCGTCGTCGACCGCGCGGATCAGCTCGACCGCGGTCGGGACGGCCGCGGTCACCTCATGCCCGTGGGCGGCCAGCAGCTGAGCCAACCCGTCTCGAAGGACGGCCGCATCCTCGGCGATCGCGATCCGCATCACGCCACCGGAATCGAGACGGTGATGTCGGTCGGGCCGCCGACCGGGCTGACGATCGTCATCGTCCCGTCGACGGTGGCGACCCGGTCGGCGAGACCGCTCAGCCCGCTGCCGAGCCGCTGCCCCGCTTCGGCACCGCCGGCGCCGTCGTCGTGGACCCGCAGCGTCACGGTGTGGTCGACCTGACGTACGTCGACCGAGATCCGGTGGGCGCCGCTGTGCTTCACCGCGTTGGTGATCAGCTCAGCGGTGGAGAAGTAGATGATCGTCTCGACGGCTTGCGACGGTCGTTGCGGCAGGTCGATCCGCAACGATGTCGGCAACGCCGACCTCGCGGTCAGCGTCCCGAGTGCGTCGGGCAGGCCGTTGTCGAGCGCGGGCGGGTGGATCCCGCGGGCGAGATCGCGGAGATCGACGATCGTGCCTTTCGCCTCGCGGTGGGCGGTGTCGACGAGCTCGCGGACCCGTGCCAGCGCGATCTCGGAGTCGGCGCCGTCGAGCTCCTCTTTCACCATGCCGAGGCTCATCGCCAGCCCGACCAGTCGCGCCTGGGCTCCGTCGTGCAGATCGCGCTCGATGCGCCGCAGAGTTGCCGCCGACTCGTCGACCGCGATCGAGCGGGTCTCCTCCAACGACGCGATCCGGCGCTCGGCTTCGCTCGGACCGAGCAGGCCGCGGATCATCACCCCATCCAACCGGGTGATGCCGCGAAGCACCCACGGCCAGGCGACGGTGAGCGCGACACCACCGGCGAAGATCAGCCAGATCCACTTCGGCTTGTCGGCGAAGGCGTTGGGCCCGCCGCCGAAGGCCAGCCCGTGGACGGTCTTGCCGTCGACCTTCTGCGACACCTGGTGCCACCAGATCGGATAGGTCAGCCCGCCCAAGCCGTAGGCGAACAGCGAGACCGCGACGACGAACTCGACGATGGCCAACGGGAAGTTCAGCAGCATGTACAAAATCGCGCGCCAGCCGTTGCGCTCACCGATGTAGCCGACGATCCCGGGCCGTCGGCGCACCGTCGGCGCGACGACCTCGACCCCGAGAAAGGTACGGCCGAGGCCGCGGTGCGCGGCGCCCCAGCCGCGCGACATCGCCACCGCCAGACCGAGCAGCGGCAGCCCGACCAACGTGACCGACAGCCCGAGGGAGACCGCGATCGACACCACGACGAAGACAAAGCTGGCGATGGCGAGCGGGAAGCCGAACAGGCAGTAAGCGAGAGCACCCCACGTCCGGGGGTCGGCGTACGCCTTCAGCACTCGCATGCCGACCAGCGTGCCGCACCGGCCGCCCGTTACCCAGCCGGTGCGCCCCCATCTGCGGGTGGGGTCAGCCCTACCCCGATTCGGGGGCGTTCCGGCTGTTGACCGACGTCGCGAATCCGGAGGCTGACGGCATGGACGCAATCGAGGTACATCAGCTCACCAAGCGATACGGGACCTCGCTCGCCGTCGACGGCCTGAGCTTCACCGTCGAACCGGGCAAGGTCACCGGGTTCCTCGGCCCGAACGGTGCCGGGAAGTCGACGACGATGCGGATGATCGTGGGCCTGGACCGGCCGGACGAGGGCTGGGCGCGGATCGGCGGCAAGGCCTACCGGGATCTCCCGAACCCCCTCCGCACGGTCGGGGCCTTGCTGGAAGCGAAGGCGCTGCACCCGGGCCGCACCGCGCGCGAGCACCTGCGCTACCTCGCGGCAAGCCAAGGCATCGGCTTCGCCCGCGTCGACGAGCTGCTCGAGCTCGTCGGAATCGCGAACGCGGCGGATCGCCGGGTCGGCGGCTTCTCCCTCGGGATGGGTCAGCGACTCGGCGTCGCGGTCGCACTGCTCGGTGACCCGGGCGTCGTCATCCTCGACGAGCCGGTCAACGGGCTCGACGTCGACGGCGTTCGCTGGATCCGCGAGCTGTTGCGCTCGCTTGCCCAGGAAGGCCGGACGGTTCTGCTGTCGAGCCATCTGCTCGCGGAGGTCTCGGTGACCGCCGACCATCTCGTGGTGATCCAGCGCGGCCGGCTGGTCGCCGACTGCCCGACCGGGCAGCTCACGGCCGACGAGACCGCCAACGTGCTCGTCGTCGCGCCGCAGCGCGATCAGCTTGCCGCTGTCCTGATCGAGGCCGGTGCCACGGTCGAGGTCTGCGACGTCGACTCACTCGTCGTCAGCGGCATGGAGTCGGCACAGATCGGCGACCTGGCCCTCGCTGCCCGGCTCGCCGTCCACCAGCTCACCCCTCGTCAGACCTCGCTCGAAGAGGCGTTCCTCGAGCTCACCGAGTCGTTTGGGAGCACGTCATGACTGAACTGCGCCAGTTGGTGCACGCGGAGTGGATCAAGCTGCGGTCGCTGCGTTCCAGCAAGTGGACGATCGCCGTCCTGGTGCTGACGACGATCGGCCTCGGTGCGCTGATCAGCTACGAGGCGGCGTCCAGTTTCCATACGTTCTCGGCGCACGACAAGCGGACGTGGGACCCGACGAACAACAGCCTCGCCGGGGCCGCGTTCGGTCAGCTCGCGGTTGCGGTTTTCGGGGTGCTGGCGATCACCGCGGAGTACGCCAGCGGCACCATCCGCAGCAGCGTCGCGGCGGCACCGCGGCGCACCCCGTTGCTGGCGGCGAAGGCGTTGGTGTACGGCGGCGTCGCGCTGGTGGTGGGCGAGGTGATCTCGTTCACGTCGTACTTCGTCGGTCAGTCACTGCACTCGGGCCGCGCCCCGATCAGCCACATCGGCGACCCAGGCGTGTTTCGAGCGGTTGCGATGACGGGCGGGTACCTGGCGCTCGTCTGCCTGATGGCGCTCGGCGTCGGATTGGCGTTGCGTCACACTGCGGGAGCGATCGCTGCGATGGTGGCGGTGCTGCTCGTCCTGCCCGGCGTGTTCGCGGCACTGCCCAGCGGCGCCCAGAACGCGGTCGAGAAGTTCCTGCCCGAGCAGATCGCGGCGAGCTCGACCGGCGCGGTGCTCGCCGAGCCGCACTACTTCGGGCCGTGGACCGGGATGTCGCTCCTCGTGCTCTACGCGGCCGTCGCGATGGGAGTCGGCACGTGGTCGTTCGTACGCCGCGACGTGTGAGGTCAGTCCGAGCCCGGCGTCGCCCAGGTGGTGATGTGGTTTGCGTCGCAGTCGGCGAACCCGTTGACGTACCAGGTCAGCAGCTGGCCGCCGCTGGCGGCTTGCGCGACGAGCAGCGACCACGCCCCGTCGACGTCGAGGGGGCCGCCGACCCGGCCGATGTGCTGCGGCGCGACGGTGGCGTGCAGCTTCGACCGGTCGTGGCGACCGAGGTAGAGCGTGCCCGAGCTGACACCGACGACCGTCTCCTCACCGTTGTCGCTGCCGGGGATGAACTGCACGTGCACCGAGTCGCAGGGAGCGTCCTTCACCACGAGTGCGGTGTAGGTGCCGCGGCCGTTGTAGAACTGCATCGTGTAGTGGAAGTTCGCCTCCGGAGTGCTGTAGGCGTGCACCGGCAGGTTGAACAGCGTCGCGAAGCTCACGCGCTCGAACACCCGCAGCTTGCGCCCGACCGCGCTGACCAGCCGACCGCTCCCGGTGTACGCCGCGAGCCGGACGTCGTACACGCCGATCGGGAGCGCCGGCAACGTGGCCGAACCGTGCGAGGCGTGCAGCCGTCGCATCGTCTTCCAGGTGCTGCCGGCGAGTCGCTGGATCACGAGTCGATCGGACCCGGTGTTGGACGAGGTGTAGGTCACCGTCGCGGCCTTGCCGGCGTGCGCGTGTGCCGGAACCTTCAAGTGGAGACCTGGATGAGAGGCCGCCGCGACGGGGGCGGTGCCGACCACCGTTGTGGCGGCCAGCGCCAATCCGACCAGGCAGGCCATCCGTCGCATCGCAGGCTCCTCGTGGGGTGTCGCGTTCGGTAGATCGTTTACCGAACTGCATGCCGGGCACAACAACCTCGCCGCACGACTCGAGCAGTGGGCCGGTCGCTGGCTTTCCTGACAGGAGTGAGTTTCGCATGCCGGTCGCACAGCCGTCTTCCGCCAGATGTGTCCCGATGGACCGGTGCTGCCCGCAGCACCCCGACTGGTCGACCTTGGCCGACCATCTGCTCAACGACTTCCCGACGGAGCCGACCGAGCGGGTGCTTCGGTGCCTGCTCGACGCGCGTTCCCTCACTGACCGCATGGCCCTCGACGCCGCCGACGCGTTGGAGACCGCGGAGCTGATGGCGCGCCACACCCTGCTGGTCAACACCGGCATGGTCGCGGACTCGGCGCGAACCGATCCCCAGACGCACCGCACGTCGGCGGCTCTCGACGCACGCGAAGCGGAACTGGTCTAACCGAGCGATCCGCCCGCGAGCCGGCGCAAGATCACGTCGACCGGCTCCTCGGTCGCGGCGAGCCGACCGAGACCCGCCCACAGATTCACGAGTTCTGGGTCACCTGCGGCGGCCGCCGCCTTGCGCAGGCCGCTGGTGAGGTGGTGGATCGCCGGGTACCCGAACGGGGCCGAGGAGTCGAAGCGCGCGATGAACTCGTTGGGCAGGCCGCGCGCCGGTCGGCCGGTGAACGCCCGGGTCACCACCGGCTCACCCCGCGCCGCATCGGCCAACGCCGCACGATGGACTGCGGACGCGCCGCTCTCGATTGCGCGGACGAGCAACGTCCCGACCATGACCGCTTCGGCGCCGGCGACGAGTGCAGCCGCCACGTCGGCGGGGCCGCTGACCCCGCCTGCGGCGTAGACCGGCAGCCGGCTGACCCGCTTCACCGCCGCCACCAGCTCGGGCAGCGGCCGGTCGTCGCTGGGTCGCCGCGGGTCGAGGACACCGCGGTGGCCGCCGGCGGCCGCGGACTGTACGGCGAGGGCGTCGACGCCCGCCGCCTCGGCGGCGGCTACCTCGTCCGGTGACGTGATCGTCTGCACGAGATAGCTGCCGGACTTCGACAGCGCCCGGATGACCGACTCCTCAGGCACGCCGAACGTGAAGCTCACGACCGGCACGGGAGAAGACACCAGCAGGTCGATCTTGTCCGACCAGGCGTCGTCGTCCTCGACGGGCTCGGCGTGCGTGAGGTCCACGCCGTACCGGTCGGCGACCTCCTGGAGCTGGTGGGCGTAGCGCCGGTACTCGGCCCGGTCGACCGGCAGCGGGTTGGGCGCGAAGAGGTTGACTCCCACGATCTCGGTCGTGGTGCGCACTTCCGCGAGTTGGGTCGCCAACGCGTCGGCCGACTTGTACCCGCCCGCGAGGAAGCCGAGGCTGCCGGCCGACCACGCGCCCGTCACCAGCGCCGGGACCGTCGGTCCGCCGGCCATCGGCGCGGCGATGACCGGGTTGGTGACGCCGAGGGCCGTCAGCGCAGCGGAGACCCCGGAAGCACTCACGCCTGCCACCGTAGACATGTCATCGTTTGCGGGTGCTCTTGATCGTCGCGGCGGTGGTGTTGTGCGGCGCGGGTGCGGTCGCGATCCGCTGGGTGCTCCATCGCCACGACGCGCTCGGCCGCCCGCGAAGCTTCCCGACGATCAGCGTTGCGTTGCTCGCGCTCGTGGCGGTCGTGCTCGCCACCCCGACCTTCTTGCGGCATCGGGAAGAGTCGAAGCTCGACAAGGTGGCGAGCATCCTCGTCGGCGCGCCCGCCACGGTGCACTGCCAGACGTTCGGCGAGACGTTCACCGACACCACCGGGGACCTCGGCTACGTGAAGTTCGGCCCGGACGGCGTGCCCGAGCGGCACACGACGATCATGCGCGAGCCGTGTGAGGCGCTCAAGCACTACTACGACGGCGACCAGGCTCGGCCCAGTCACGACGAGATCGTCGCGGTGCACGTGCTGACGCACGAGTCGATGCACATGCGGGGGCAGCCGGTCGAGGCGCTCGCAGAGTGTGAGGCGATGCAGCGCGACGCCGAGACGGCACAGTTGCTCGGGGCGACCCCTCAGGAGGGTCTGGAGCTGGCACGGGCGTACTGGCTGACCGTGTATCCGGACATGCCCGCCGGCTACCAGTAGGACGAGTGCCGCCTCAACGGCTCGCTCGACGAGCATCTGCCCGACCCGCCGTGGACCAATGGCAGCTACGTCGCGGTGAAGCTGCCCTAGCTGCCTCAGCCGGCGTCTGGCCGGATGAAGATCGGGCTGGTCAGCGACTCCATCAGCAGATCGTCCCGGCAGATCGTCGTCTCCTTCCCGACGATCGGGTCACAGACGTCGGTGCGTAGCTGGCGCGCGTCGGGCTCGAGGAGCTCGGCACGGACGAACAGCGACGCCTTGGGGATTCCGTCAGCCCCCGGCCGGAAGTCGAGCGTTCCGCCGAGTGGCAGCCGCACGCGCACCTTGCCCTGGTCGGTCACGATCTGCACGACCGAACCGGGCAGTGCGTTCTCGGTACGCACCCGGAAGTCCGCGCCGGGTGCGACCTGCGACCCGGCGATCGCCTCGTAGCTGCCGTCGTGGTTTGCGTCGGCCTCGAGATAGAGCTGCGCGCCGTCCTCGACCGGCGGGAAGTCGGAGACGAACGTGTGATGCGCCTTGATCCCGTCGAGCACTCCCTGGATCGACCGCTGGGTGACGTACACCCACGTCGTGGGATCGCCAACGCCCTGGAAGGAGTCGGTCAGCCGCCAGTGCGAGTCGCTGCCGCCGGTGACACCGACCTCGTCGCCGCGGCGCAGGAACACGTCGTACCACCGCAGCGAGAAATTGTTGTCGTTGGCGCTGGGCAACGGGTTCTGGTAGGCCCACAGCCCGATGTTCCAGACCTCGACGGTGTCGGGGACGATCTTGTGGCCGTAGGTGCCGAGCCAGTCCATGTCGCTGGGATGGTTGATCTGGAAGACGCCGCCGTGCGCGCGCAGCGCGTCGGCCATCTCCTGCATGCCGCGAACGCTCTTGTCCTTGGGCGTCGCATCGCACTCGACGATCTGTTTCGTCGGCCCGTGGTTGCCGTAGCAGGACGTCGCACCGAGCATCTGGACGTGGCCCGCCTGGGAGTTCTCGTAGCCCGGGATCGACACGAAGTCCGGGTGCGCCTTCTCCCACGCGATCACCGCGGGGTCGCTCTGGTTGATCACGTTGTTGTGGTCGGTGATTGCGACGTAGCCCAGGCCCCGCTGCAGGGCTTCGTTGAGCCGGTCCACCGGCGGGAATCCCCACGTGTACGCCGCCGGGCACGGCCGTCGCGCCGCGCGGTTGGGCTTGGTGTAGTCCCAGGCCGTGAACGGCGTGATGCACGTGTCGTGGCCATAGATGGTGTGGACGTGCAGGTCGCCCGGGATCCAGAACCCGTGGCCGCCGGCCGCCGAAGCGGCGCTCGGCACGCCGGCACGTGGCGTCGCGTGCGCACCGGCGGGTACCGCGGTGACCACCGCCGCTGCGAGGGCGGCGGCGACCAGGAGCAGGCGCCGCCTCACGCGCCACGCAACGGGAGCAGCAGCGTCGAGCGGTGCTCGCCCGAGGACAGCACGGTGACCGTCCCACCGAGCATCTGGGTCAACCGGTCGACCGGGACGGTGAACCCGGGGGTGTTCGCGGTGCCGACGACCAGCCGCAGCCGGTGGCCGGCGGCGATCGTCGTGTCGGTCGGGTAGATCTCGATGCGGTACAGCTGCGGCTTGCCGGCAGGCACCGGCTCCAGCGAGGCCTTCGTGAACGGGTGGTAGGGCAAGATCACCTGACCAGCGGAGTTCCGCCACGTCTTGTCCTGGTCGAGCTTGCGAAACTGCGCGTCGAGACCGCCGGAGGTGATCTGCTCCGAGCCGGTCGAGGAGACGTCGGTGATCGTGGCGTAGAGCGAGGCGTCGGGACGGGACAGGGTCGCCCAGAGGTTCAGGGTGATCGGTCCGGCGATGTGCACCGGGTGCGCGAGCGGGGCGGTCGTGAAGGTGAGCGTCCCGGTCTCGGCCAGCGTCTCGTTCGTCGTACACGGCAGCCCGCTGACGATGCCGGCCGACCACTGCGCGTCACTTCGGTCGCACAGCCCGCCGACCGGCTCGAAGGGCATCTGTGACGAGCCGACCGCCTGGTCGGCTGAGAAGACGAGGCTTCCGTCGTTGAGTGAGTTCGCACTGCTCGCCGACTTGGCCGACGACAGGTACGTCGAGGTCCACCTGGTCCCCGGCAGCGGCCAGGACCGGTAGCGACCCCAGTGGTTGGCGCCCACCTCCCACAAGTTGATCGGCGCGACGTGATGACGGGCGCTGTCGGCGCCGAACTCGTTGTGCCTGCCGTCGAGGTAGTGCTCGAACCAGGCAACCTCGGTCGCCTCTTCACTGGGTCCGTAGCCGAGCGAGGACCACTGCGGGATCGCGCCACCGTGATACGTCGCGCCCTGCACCCACACCTTGCCGCCCTTGGGTGTCCCGGTCAGCGCTCGCCACAGGTACGGCTCGCCTCGCTGGAAGATGTCGTACCAACCGCCGACCCAGAACACGGCGGCGTGGATCTTCGATGCGCGGGTCGCGGGCGAGGAGTACTTGAACTCGGCGTCGTCGTACGGCGAGTTCAGGCCGTTGTTCGCCTCGTCGAGCAGCGCCGCACTGACCATCGCCTTCGCGCCGACACCGCCGGCCTCGTTGAGCAGGCGGTTGCCGAGGTCGATCGCCGGAGCGGTGCCGAGGTCGCCTTGCAGCACCTGGGTCGGGACCATCGTGCTGGTCGCCTGGGTGAAGCCGAACCAGAACGGCATGAACGTCGTGTCGAGCTCGCCGCCGAAGTACGTCACGTCGCGGTACGCGTCAGCCATCGGATAGTTGGCGAACACCGCCTTCACGTGCGGGTCACCGGTCTCCGCGACCAGCAGCGACGTGATCGCCAGGTACGACGTACCGGTGGTGCCGATCTTGCCGTTCTGCCACGGCTGCTTCTCGATCCACTTCAGCTCTTCGGCGTAGTCCTGCTGGGTGCGGTGGTTCCACACACCCCAGGTGCCGTCGGACGAACCGGTCCCGCGGTCGTCCCAGGTGACGACGTTGAAGCCGGCGGCAGTCAGCGCGCCGTCGTAGCTGTTGCAGTGGCCTTCAGGGTCGCCGAGGTCCTTGTTGTAGCCGTCGACGATCATGATCGTGGCGTGCTTGCCGGGGCCCGGCCGCACCACGTTCGCCCGCATCACCGCGCCGTCGCTCATGGTGACGCCGACGTTGCACATCTTGATCTCGGCCGAACCGCCGCCGGCGTGAGCGCGCGCCGTCGCCAGCGCGGGGGAGGCGATGACGGACGCGGCCGCCGCCGCGGTCAACACGAGGGTGCGAGTGGTGCGCATTCCGGTGGATTCGCCAACGTTTTGCTCGCCCCTCCCGAAAGAGCGCATACCGTGAGTCGGTGCCGGTTCCCAGCGGCCCGTCTTCCTCGGCCACCGTCCTACCCGCCGCCGTGCGGCGTCGCCGGTTCGCGCTGATCAGATCGAGACGGCTGGACTGGCCGGTCATCGGACTATCGCTGGCGATCGTGGCCGGCATCGGAACGGCGGTGGTCGCGGCGCCGTCGAGCAGCTTGCCGAAGCTTGCGAGCCTGCCGGCGACGGCGGCGTTCCGCGACCAGCGCAACGCCTCGATCGACGACGCGGATCTTCACCTCGCCGCGGTCGCTCTCGTCGACCAGGCGGTTGCCAGCGGCGTGCTCGCGGCGGCGCCGGCGAACCTCGCCACCGAGCCGGCCGCGGCGATCGTGTCTGCCGTCTACGCCACGTTGCAGCAGGCACGCACCGACGACCCGTCGCTGCAGCCACGTGACACCCGATCGCTGGTGGGCGCGACGCCGTTCAACCTGGTGCACCAGATCCACATCCGGGCTCGTCACCCCAACCATCCGCTGACCCACGCACTGCGGCTGTTCGGTCACGCCGTTGCGGTCGGGGTCTCACGCGGACTCGGTCTCGACCGATCGCACGACGCGGTGTTCCCCGCCCAGCCGCAGCACGCTGACGGCGTCTACGTCGATCCGGTGCTGCCCGCGCTACCGGCTCACGCGACCGTCGCGATGGTGGCCATCCGAGCGGCGATGACGCGGCTTGGCGACCCCTACGTCTGGGCGGCCGCCGGGCCTGACACGTTCGACTGTTCGGGACTGGTCCGGTGGGCCTTCGGCAAGGCCGGTCTCCGGCTGCTCCACTACACCGGCTACCAGTGGGAAGAAGGTCGGCTGATCCCTGCGCGGGACGCGCTGCCCGGCGACCTGGTGCTCTTCTACCGCGACCTCAGCCACGTCGGCATCTACCTCGGGTCCGGCTGGATGCTCAACGCTCCCTACACCGGCCAGTACGTCAACGTGGTGCCGGTCCACGGCAAGGTCGCCGGGATCGTCAGGCCGTAGCCGTCGCCGTCGCCGTTTCCGTCGGTGCGGGCGGCGCGCTGGTCGTCGATGACGACGTGACGGTCGGGGTGGCGGCCGGCGGCGGTGACTGCTGTTGGCCGGTCCCGGAAATCGGCGCCCCTCGCCACACGATCGTGACCGGCTGCCAGCCGATCGACTTCTCGCCGGTCGCGGTGTGCGCGCCGGTCCGGTAGACGTGTGCCCGCCACGTCGTACCCGTCGTCTGGAGCGGCCCGATCACGTCGCGGTGGTGAGAGCAGTGGTAGGCGAGCAGGTTGCCGGCCACGCGGAGCACGGCGCCGACGTCGCGCAGACAGCGAACCGTCCGGCCGAGCGCCAGCCCCCACGGAGCCGACGCCGGACGCGAGGTGGGCCCGCCGGTCGCGGTGCCGACGAGGTGCACCTCGACGACGCGCGCCTGCCACGGCTTGTCCTGACAGATCATGGTCGCCGAGTCGGCTGCCAACGGCCAGCACGGGTCGAGCAGCACTTGCCGGGCCTGCGGGCTCGCACAGCGGTACGCCGAGCCGACCTGGAACGAGCCGAGCTGACAGGTGCCGTCGCCGATTCGCCGGGTGATTCGGTACGACGACTGCAACGCGCCGGTGGCGTCGAGCGGGCCGACGGTCCGGACGGCGGTCGGAGGGGTTGCCGCGGCAGGCGTCAACGCGGCGACCGAATAGGCGCCGACCGCGACCAGCACCAGGCTGAGCGCGGTCAACGCCAGTCGGGTCGGGGTCATGCTCCGACGGTAGCCCCGGTTCTCCGTGCCTCCGGTCGCCCCGGTGACCAGGCACGGACGGTAAACCGGCGCGGGCGGTCGTGCGTCGTACGTTGGTGATCGACGCAGTCGCAACCGACCCGAGGGGACACCTGGTGACCGCCCCGGACCGCGCTGCCACGCAGCGCGACGCGGACGAAGCGCTCGTGGCGCTCTACACCGCTCACTACTACTCCTTGGTGCGGCTGTCCGCGCTGCTGTTGCACGACACCGCCGCCGCCGAGGACGTCGTGCAGGACGCGTTCGTCGCGATGTACCGGTCGTGGCGTGGCCTGCGCGACCCGGAAGCAGCCCTGGCCTACCTGCGTCAGGCGGTGGTCAACCGATCCCGGTCGCGGCTGCGCCACCTGAAGGTGGTGGACCGGAAGGCTCCCGCTCCGATGCCCGATGCGCCGAGCGCGGAGTACAGCGCGATCCACGAGGTGGAGCGCTCCGGTGTCATGGCGGCGCTTCGCGCGCTGCCGCGCCGTCAGCGCGAGGTGCTGGTGCTCCGCTACTACTCCGACCTTTCCGAATCCCAGATCGCCGACGCCCTGCAGATCAGCAACGGCGCCGTCAAAAGCCACGCGTCGCGCGGTCTCGCCGCGCTGCGCGAGTCCTTGGAGTCGCTGTCATGACCGACGACCGAACCGACGACACCCGCTCCGAAGACGCGCTGCGACGCGTCCTCGCCCTCGAAGCGCAGCAGGTCCAGCCCACCGGCGACGGGCTGTCGCGCATCCAGCAGCGGGTGGCCGCGCGCCAGTCACGGCTGCGCTGGATGCGTCCTGCGCTCGCGGGCGCCGCGGCGGTCGTCGTGCTCGGCGGCGCCGTCGGCGGTTATGCGATCGCCACGAACGGCAGCGGCAACCAGACGGTGAAGTACGGCGACGGTTCGCCCTCGCCGACCGCGGTCCCGGTGACCGAGTCCGGGTTCCCGGCACAGGGCATCTTCCCCTTCACCAACGCCGCCGAGGAGCAGTCCTGGGAGCAGCAGTACGACTCGGGCGGATCGATGCCGTGGATCACCTCGCCGGAGGCGGTCGTGGAGTCCTGGGTCGACAACTACCTGAAGCAGTCGGGGCTGCGTTCCCTCGACGCGAACAACCAGCCTGACGGGGCGACCGACTCGGTCACGATGGGTCGGGACGTGGACGGCAGTCCGCAGCCGGTGACGGTCGTCGCGCTCCAGCGCTACGGGAAGGCGTGGATCGTCACTGGCGCGACCGACCCCTACGGCAAGCTCCAGTTCAGCGACCCCGCCGCAGACAGCGCGGTCAGCTCACCGTTGACCGTCGACGGTCCGGCGTACGGCGTCGACGAGCAGGCCACGGTCGAGGTTCGCGACGCCGAGACGCCGGCGTTGTTCGGCCAGGCCACCACCGGTCCGTTCGGCAACGGCTCCGCGCAGTGGTCGGCGACGGTGCCGTTCACAACGACCTCCGACGCCGGCGTCGTGGTTGCCACCGTTGCCTCGGCGGCCGACGGTCGGGTGGCCACCCTCGCCGCCGAGAAGGTCACCTTCGGCAAGAGCGCACGCCCCGCCAGCACGACCGGTGCGGGCGTCGTCTACGCCGTACAAGGTGGCACGCTGGTCACTCTCGACCCGACCACCGGAGCCAGCGAAGGCCCGGTTTCGATGTCCGGCCTGACCGGCAGCATCGGTGAGGTCCGCGACATCGCCGGCACGGTCTACGTCACCGTGAAGGGCGCCGACGGGTGCCTGTCGACACTGATGTCCGTCGGGACGGACGGGGCGACCCGGAGCGTCGCAACCGCGGGCCGCGGCTACGGCATCGTCGGGTTCGACCTGACCCCGGACGGGTCGAAGCTGACGTACTTCGAGTCCGGTTGCGGCGACAACGCCGGGCAGGCCGCGCTCGTGTTCTCCGACCTGACGCAGGGCACCGCGCACACGATCCAGTTCCCGGGCGAGCCGCCCGCGATCCTGGGCGACCCGGTGTGGGAGTCCGACGGCGTACACGTCGACGCGTTCGTGCGGACCGGGATGCAGGGCTACCTCGCCCGCTACGACTCGACGGCGTCGACCCAGGGCCCCGACGCGTCCACCCCGTCGGCCAACGCCTGCCCCGGCTACCAGGCCGACGGTGGCATGCAGAACGCCGTCGCGACGACCGCCCCGGACGGGACGCTGTGGTTCGCCACCCAGACCGGCACCTCGATGCAGGTCGTCAGCTGCGCAGCCGGCCAGCCGAGCGTCGAGTTCAGCGTGCCCCGCAACGACACCCCCACGGCGCTCGCCGTCGACGACCGAGGCCGGGTGCTCCTCGAAGGCGCCACGCACTCGGTCTGGGAGTGGGCCGGCTACGGCGACCCGAGCGAGCTCTCGGACGCGACCGGGGTGAGCTCGATCGCCTGGTGACGAACGCCCGCAATCCCCGCCAAGTACGAGAAAGCGGGCGTCTGCGGACGTACCGGGTGGTGTCGGATAGGTCGAGGTGACTAGTCCGAAATCATCCGAGCTCGCCATGTTCCCCGGCATCCGATTTGTCGAATCCTGTGTAGGGCCCTGAGCACGGGCCGAACGACAGCACAGGGAGACGACAGTGGTCGGCCAGCACACCCGTACCGCAATCGCAACCGGCACCTGCGTCACCCTCGGGCTGGCGCTGGCCGTGACGCTGGGGGCGGTCCCGCGCCAGACCGATAACGACGGCCAGGCCCGCGCCGCCGCGGTGTCCAGCGTCGTCCGTTTCGGCGCCGAGGCACTCCACGCTCCGCAGCACGTGACGTCCCACCCGCGTTCGCACGCGCGCCACACCGTCCACAGCAACGCCCACCTCGCCCACCCGGCGGCAGCCTCGCACACCTCCCTCGATCCGGCCGTGCAGTCGGCTACCTCTCACGTGGTGACCGTCGAGGACGCGGCCGCGCATCTCGTGTCCGCCGGCACCGCAAAGCCAGCGACCACCAAGCCGACCACGAAGCAGCCGGCGAAAAAGCACCACAAGAAGGCACCCAAGAAGCACCACAAGAAGACCGCGCCGGCCAAGCCGACCGCACCGAAGAAGGCAGCTCGGACGAAGCCGTCCGCCGGTCAGCTCGCCAGCGCGATCACCGGACTGAAGAAGTACGTCCACACCGTCTTCTCCATCACCACCTCCGAGGTGGACCAGTTCGGCGACCAGGTGTGCTCGGCGTTCGACAAGAACGAGAGCTACGCGAGCATCAAGTCGCAGATCAGCGCCAAGGTGAAGCAGCTGCCGTTCACGACGGTGACGGCCGGAGCGGCCGACTACGTGGTGCGGACCGCCGTCAAGCTCTTCTGCCCCGGCTACACCTCACGCACGAACTAGCCGATGACCACTTCGCCGGAGAACACTGTGCACGCCATGCCCCCGATCCCTGACCAGCGCGTCGACTCACCGCCGACAGCGCGTAGCAGCTCGCTCGCCGTCGACGGGCTGATCGTCGACGCGCCGGGCGGCGCGCGGCTGCTCGAGGGCGTCGGCTTTGTCGTCCCCGGCGGTTCGATGCTGGCCGTGGCCGGCCCGACCGGCGCCGGCAAGACCACCCTCGCTCGGGCGATCGTGGGCGCGATCCCCGTCGCGGCTGGAGCCGTGACCGTCGGCGGCAGCGACGTCACGAGCCTCGACCCGAGCCGTCGCGGCATCGGCTACGTCCCGCAGGACGACGCGCTGCACGCCGAGCTGTCGGTACGCCGCACGCTCGACTACGCCGCCGCGCTGCGCATGCCCGGCGCGACCGCCGAGCAGCGGCAGGAGCGCGTCGACGCGGTCCTCGAGGAGACCCGGCTGACCGGTCAGTCCGCGCTCGTCGTCGCCACGCTGTCCGCGGGGCAGCGCAAGCGCACCGCGATTGCGGTCGAGCTGCTGAGCCGGCCCGCCGTACTCGTCCTCGACGAGCCCACCTCGAGCCTCGACCCGGGCTACGAGGGCAGCGTGCTGACGACGCTGCGCCGGCTTGCCGACCTCGGTCACGCCATCGTCGTCGTCACGCACAGCCAGTCGGCGGTCGCCGCCTGCGACCGGGTCGTCCTGCTGGCCTCCGGCGGGCGGTTGGCGTACTTCGGTGACCCGTCGCGCATGCACGCGCGGTTCGGTACGACGGACGCCGCCGAGCTGTTCACCGCGCTGGACCAGGCGCGCCCGCGGGTGCTGGCGGGACACCCGTCGGCCATGCCGCAGGTCACCGAGCAGGCCCACGACGTCGCGGAGCGCACCGGCGTACGGACGCAGCTGCGGGTGCTCAGCCGTCGCTACTTCAACCTCACCTTCGCCGACCGGCGTCGCTCCTGGCTGCTGGCGTTCCAGGGCATCGTGCTCGGCGGCCTGCTGCTGGCCTTCGTCACTCCGGACGGGTTGGCTCGCCCGGTCGGCGAGCTGTCCTACGGCGCGCCGGTGTCGGCGACGGGCATGGCGGTGCTGCTCGTCACCTGCCTGACCTGGCTCGGCATGTCCAACGCGATCCGCGAGATCGTGAAGGAGCGCCACATCCTGACTCGCGAGCACCGGGCGGGCCTGTCGCCGGCGGCGTACGTCGGCTCGAAGCTCGCCGTCCTCGGCCCGCTGCTGGCGGCAGAGGCGACCATCGTGGGGATCTTCGCGGTGCAACGCCAGGAGGTTCCGCGCACCGGCGCGGCGCTGCCGTCAGGCATCGCCGAGATCGTGATCGCGCTCGCCCTTGCCGGGGTCAGCGCCGTCGCCCTCGGACTGTTCGTGTCGGCCATCGTGCGCAGCGCCGACAAGGCGCTCGCGGTGCTGCCGATGCTCATCGTCGTCGAGTTCGTGCTCTCCGGACTCACCCCTTCGGTCAGCTGGCCGGGGCTGGCTCAGCTGCGCGACCTCGCCGGCACTCACTGGGCGGTCCAGGCGATCGAGGCCACCGTGACCGGCGACGCGCAGTCGTGGCTCGTCGCCATCGCCTCGCTGGTCGCGCTGACCGTCGTGTCGCTGGGCGCCACGCTGGTCGTGGTACGACGCTCGCTGCGGCTGCCCGTCGCGCGGCCGGTCCGCAAGCCGCTCGGCGAGCGGCTGCGTGACTTGGGCCACCGGATGAACCCGGAGATGGTGCGGCTCTCGCGCGTCGGTGCGGCCGGGCTGGTCGCCGTCGCGTTGATCATCGCCGGAGCCCGGATGATCATCCCGAACAGCGCGATCGGCGGTGCTCCGCCGGTCACGACCGTCGCGGCGGACGGTTCGACCACCGCGCCGTCGATCACCGACGAGCTGCCCGGTGTGCTCGGCGACCTGTGGTGGATGTGGCAGACCGGCACCCACTTCGACATCGCCGCGACCGAGGCGGCGTACCTGCGGGCTTCACTGTCCTGACGGCTGCTCGTCCCGCAGGGTCCTGGCGGCGTACCGACGCCCGCGGGATCATCGTGCGGTGAGCGACGACGGCAAGCGCGGGCGGCTGAGCCGACGCTCGTTCCTCAAAAGCGGCGCCGGAGCGCTGGCGGCCGGTGCCATCGCCGCCAACGCGCCGTCCGCCGCCGCGGCGCCGTTGCCGCAACACGCGCTGTCCACGGCCGATCCCGACGTCCGTGCCGCGCTTCGGGTCCTCGGCAAGCGCACGTTGCGCCACCCCGGCTCGCGGCCGTTCCCGAACCTGGCGCCCGGGACCGACACGATGCCGGGCATCGAGCACGTCGTCGTACTGATGCTGGAGAACCACTCCTACGACAACCTGCTCGGGATGCTCGGGCGCCGTCCCGGGCAGACGCCCCGCGGCGACGGCTTCACGATCGGCGCCGACGGCAAGCCGACGGCGACGAACCCCTACGACGACGGCCGGATCCAGCGCGCGTTCCGGATGCCCACCACGTGTCAGCTCTCGCAGCAGCCGAGCCAGGAGTGGCGGGCCAGCCACGACCAGTTCAACGACGGCAAGATGGACGGCTTCGTCCGCGCGCCGGTCAGCCCGGTCATCGCCAAGACCAACGGACCGGTCGCGATGGGCTACTGGGACGACCGTGACCTGCCGTTCACCTACGACCTCGCCACGCACTTCCCGCTGTGCGACCGCTTCTTCTGCTCGATGCTCGGCCAGACCGACCCCAACCGGCGCTTCCTGATCGCCGGGACCGCCGCAGGCATGACCGACGACATCGGAACGTCGGGCAACACGATCGTGCCCGACCTCACGTTGCCGTTGCCCGCCAACGGCACGATCTTCGACAAGCTGACGTTGCACGGGATCAGCTGGACCGACTACTGCGCGAGCTTCCCGCTGGGCGCGACCGCGGAGCTGTTCCCGACGCCCGACACCGGGCTGATCCTGGCCAAGAAGCAGCCGCTCGATGCGTTCTTCACCGATGCGGCCGCGGGCAAGCTCCCGGCGTTCAGCCTGGTCGACCCGGACTTCGGCACGCAGTCACAGGAGAACCCGCAGAACATCGTCGTCGGCGAGAAGCTCCTTCAGGACGTCGTCGAGGCGGTCGGGCACGGACCGGCGTGGCACAAGACCGTCCTGATCGTCACTTACGACGAGCACGGCGGCTACTACGACCACGTGCCGCCGCCGGTGGCGCTGGCGCCCGACCCGATCCCGCCACTCGTCGGGCTCGAGGAGCACACCTACGACGCCTTCCGTCGCTACGGGTTCCGCGTGCCGACCGTCGTCGTCTCGGCGTACGCCAAGCGCAACCACGTCTCCTCGACGGTGTACGACTTCGGCTCGATCCTCGCCTTCGTCGAGCGCAAGTGGAACCTCGGCGCGCTGACCTATCGCGACGCCAACGCTAACGACCTGACCGACTGCCTCGACCTCGCCGCGCTTCGCGCCGGCCGGCCGACCTTCCCGGCTCTGCCCACGATGCGCAAGGCCAACTACCGCCCGGCGACGTTGAAGTGCAGCACCGACGGGCCGGGCCGGATCCCGCCGAAGTGGTCGGTCAAACCCGCGCCCCGTCGTACGAAGTAGCACACAAGTACGCCCACGGAACCGGACAAGGCCCCCTCAATGGGGCGAACCGTACCGGGTCGTGTGCTACTTCGGGGAACGGCTGGAAGGTACGGCGGGCGGTACGGCGGGCGGTACGGCGGGCAGCACGTCGGCGGTACGCCGCGGGCCCCGCAACGCCGCGCCGACGCCGGTGGCGATGCCTTTGACGAGCCGCCACCGATTCGGTGAGTGGATCAGCCAGCCGGCCCAGCGGCGCAACGTCGCGCCGCCGTAGAGGAGGCGCTCCTTCGGGGTGAGCGCCGGGCTGCGGGTCCACAGCCACAGCTTGTTGCGGACCTCGAAGTGCATCCGGGCGCCCGGGTCTGCCGCCGGCTTGGCCGCGTGCCGCGTGACGCTGTCCGGGCACAGCAGACCGACCGATGACCGCAACAGGCGGGTGGTGTATTCGAAGTCGTCGTTCCAGATGAAGTAGTCGGCGACCGGAAGCTCGTTGCGCCGAGCGGCCAGCCCGTCGACGAGCACCGACACGAACGACGCGGAGCGGATCGCCATGCACCCGGCGGCCGCGGCGTCGGCACGTTCCTTCGGGGAGACGCCGGGACGCTCGCGCGGCGCGTTCATCGGGATCGGACTGCCGTCGGTGGCGACCACGCGGCTCGCGACGATCGCCGGCCGCGGACCGGGATAGCGATCACGAGCCGCCAGTAGCTGCTCGAGCGCATCGGGGAGTGGCGCGGCGTCGTCGTCCATCAGCCACAGCGCGTCGGCGTACGGCCGGGCGGCCGCGACGCCGAACGCGAAGCCGCCCGCCCCGCCGAGATTGGCCGACAGCTCGTAGAGCGTCGCGTTCGGGTGCGTGGCGCGGACGGCCGCGGCGGTGCCGTCGGAAGAGGCGTTGTCGACGACGACGATCTCGGCGACCGGGGAGGTCTGCGCCTCGATCGCGGCGAGACACTCCAGCAGCAGCTCGCGCCGGTTGTAGGTCACGACCACTGCGACGACCTGCGTCGTCGGGTGCGTCATGCGTCGGGGCGGCCGATCTTGTGCACCATCCGCCAGGCGACGTCGCGGCCGGCCTTCGTCGGAACGTAGCGAAGGAACCGGGGTGCGGCGTGGCGCGCCACCAGCCGCATGCGCGAGCGTTCCACCGCGCGCTCGTAGCGTCGCTCGATGGTGGTCCCGAGTACGTCGAGCGCGACCGTGAGCACCTCGTCGTCGGTCACGTCGCTGGGTTGGCGGCTGGTACGGAACTCCTTCGGGGCGGCGAGCTCGCCGAGGTCACCGACCACGTCGACGCCGAGCGACTTGATCCGCCGGATCCGCTGCCTGGACCTGGTCCGGACCCACTCCTGGCGGTCGACCGGGATCTGCAGCTTCTCACCGCGGCTGAGTTCGGCGAGCAGGCCGTGTGCGAGGTTGCCCTTGACGTTGCGGGCGTAGAACCACAGCGGAAGCTCACCGACCCGCTCGTTGAGGCGGCGCAGCATCTCGACCTCGACCACGCCGAGCGACTGGTTGGAGCGCACCTCGTCGAGCGCCAGCTCGACGTCGCCGGCGCCGATGACCTGGGCGAAGCGGTGCCAGAGCACGTCCGGGCCCGCCGACGACGGCGGCACCGTGACCAGATGCACCCGCTCCGGGCCGACGAGGGCGGCCCAGCGCTGAAGGATCGCGACCGTGCTGTGCGCCGACCAGAACCAGCGCGCCCGAAGCCGCCGCCGCCGCGGCGGCGTGTCGATCACGTCGACCAGCCACTGCTCCCAGGTGCGGGAGTTGCGGTGCTTGACCGTCTCCTGCCATTCCGCCGGAAGCAGCCCGGCGAGGTCGCGCGCGGTCAGCACCACGTGCACCTCCGCCGGCTGCAGCGAGGCGATGGCACGTGCCGCCTGGGCGTCGTTGGCGCCGCAGATCAGCTCGTGGGTGATGATCGAGGTGTCCTTGTTGGTGCGCGCAACCTTCGCGAGCGCTTCCCACGACCCCGCCCACAGCCCGCCCGGGTCGTCGGGATCCTGGGTGGCTTCGAGCACGTCCTGAGCGGCGCGGTAGTGGTCGCTGATGTCGACGCCCGGGATCGTGATGTGGTGCGCGGCGAGCGCGTCGCGATGACGGAACAGGACGTCTTGGAGAAACGTGGTGCCGCATTTCGGTTCGCCGATGTGCAGGAAGACCTTGCCCGTCATGACCAACCACCGTGCTGTTCGCGTTGCGCGCCGCTGCGCCGGGTCGCGTTGGCGAGGTTCCAGTAGGTACGCCGAAGGCCGTGGACGATGCGGGAGCGGTGGCTCGCGCGGATGACGGCTCGCTTGACGAACGACTTCTTCGCCGCCTCGTCGCCGTCGTCACGAATGCCCTGGGCAGCGGCCTGCTCGGTCAGCATGGCGGTGATGATCGACAGCGCCGGGCGCAGCAGATCGTCACCGTCGACGTGGTCGGGACTGCGGGAGGCCTGACGTGACGGACCCTTGACCGGCGCGAGGTCGGCCAGGTCGCCGACGATGTCGACTCCCGCGGCGCGCAGACCGGCGGCCACCCGCTTGGACTCCTTGGCCGCCCAGGCGAAGCGCTCTTTCGGCAGCTCGAGGCGCTCCGGCTTCGGCTCGTTCGCGAGCACCTGCGCCGCCAGCCGGTCCTTGACCGTGTTCATGTAGAACCAGTTCGGCAGCTCGGCGGGGATGGCCAGGTTGATCTGCCTGAGCAGCTCGGTCTCGGCGAGCCCGAGCGAGGCGTTGGACTCCGCGACCGAAGTGTCGACCCGGTCGGGGTCGACGCCGATGATCCCGGCGAAGCGCTGCCAGAGCAGGTCGGGCGCGCTGCCCCGCGGTGGCATCGTCACGACGTGCACCTGCTCGGGGGACAGACCCTGCGACCAGATTCGCAGGATCTCGAGAGTGTCGTGGACTCGCCAGAACCAGAACCGGCGCCGGTCCTCGGCGTCCGCCTCGTGGTCGATGATGTCGCCGACCCAGTCGTGCCAGCCGCGGGTGCTGCGGTGCTTGACGCTCTCCTGCCACTCGGCCGGGATGAGCGTCGCAAAGTCGCGTACGCCGAGGATCACGTGCACCTCGGCGTCGCCGAAGGACGCCAGCGCCCGCCCGGCCTGCGCCTCGCTGACCGCGGCGAGCAGCTCGTGGGAGATCACGGCCGCACGCGGCGCGCGCTGGGCCTGGCGGGCGATTCGCTCCCACGCCCCGGCGTAGGAGCCGATCGGGTCGTTGGGCTGCTGCGGGACCTCCCGCAGATCCATCGCGGCACGCCAGTGGGCGAGCGGACGCGGGCCGGGGAGCACGACGCCGTCGACGGCGAGCGCGGCGCGGTTGCGCCACATCACCTGCTGGAGGTGGGTGCTGCCGGTCTTGGGCTCGCCGACGTGCAGGAACACCTTGGACGGCCCAGAGCTGGTTGACCCCGGGTTGGCCCGCACCGCCCTAGGATAATCGCGGTGCACGAGCCCTTTGCGCTGATGCTGCCCGTGTTCGGGGGCGATCGTGCCGACTTCCTGGCCCAGGCTTTTCGCAGCTCGGTCGACGACCAGCAGCTGCGACCCAGCCAGGTGATCCTCGTCCGCGACGGCCCGGTGGGCGAGGCGCTGGCGAGCACGCTGGACCACCTGCGGGCGACTTCGCCGGTGCCGGTGACCTACGTCGAGATCGCCGAGAACGGCGGGCTCGGTCCGGCGTTGGACGCGGGACTCGAGGCCTCGCAGTACGACGTCGTCGCGCGGATGGACGCCGACGACGTGTCGATGCCGAACCGGTTCGCCGTCCAGGTCCCGCTCATCGCCGACGCGGACATCGTGGGGTCCGGGCTGCTCGAGTTCCATGACGACATCGCCAACGTCGTCGGCCAGCGTACGCCGCCGGTGGGGGCCGACGCGATCCGCGGCTACGCGCACCTGCACGACCCGTTCAACCACCCGACCGTCGTCTACCGGCGTGCGGCCGTGCTGGCTGCCGGCGGGTACGGCGCCACCGTGCCGCTCATGGAGGACTACTGGCTGTTCGCGCGGATGCTCGCCAACGGCGTCACGCCGGTGAACGTCGCCGAGCCACTCGTCTACTACCGGGTCAGCAGCGGGGCCTACCAGCGTCGCGGCGGGCGGGACCTGCTGCGCGCCGAGCTGCGGCTGCAGCGCGGCATGCGCGATGCCGGCATCACCAGCCGGGCGCAGTACGTTCGAAACGTTGCGATCCGCGGCGGTTACCGGCTGGTCCCGTGGCGGCTGCGGCGTAGCCTGTACACCACCATGGTCGCCACCCGTTTCGCGAAATCGACCGACCCGGTGACCAGGTGAGCGACCTTGTCGTCGTCGGATCGGGCTTCTTCGGTCTGACCGTTGCCGAGCGCTGCGCCACCGAGCTGGGGCTGTCGGTCCGCGTCATCGAACGTCGTCATCACATCGGTGGCAACGCCTACACCGAACCCGAGCCGCAGACCGGCATCGAGGTCCACATGTACGGCTCGCACCTGTTCCACACGTCGAACAAGCGAGTGTGGGATTACGCGAACCTCTACTCGTCGTTCACCGACTATCGCCACCACGTCTACTCGAAATACCAGGGCCGGATCTACCCGATGCCGATCAACCTGGGCACCATCTGCTCCTACTTCGAGAAGGCGATGTCCCCGGACGAAGCGCGCGCGCTCGTCGCCGAACAGGCCGGTGGCGTCTCCGCCGAGGCGAGCAACCTCGAGGAGAAGGCGATCTCACTGATCGGCCGGCCGCTGTACGAGGCGTTCATCCGCGGCTACACCGCAAAGCAGTGGCAGACCGACCCGCGCGAGCTCTCGGCCGACATCATCACGCGGCTGCCGGTGCGCTACACCTTCGACAACCGCTACTTCGCCGACACCTACGAGGGTCTGCCGGTCGACGGCTACACGAAGTGGCTCGAGCGGATGGCCGACCACCCCAAGATCGAGATCGACCTCAACGTCGACTTCTTCGACATCCGCAAGGACGTCGTGGGGCAGGTACCCATCGTGTACACCGGCCCGCTCGACGCGTACTTCGACCACGTCGAGGGCACGCTCGGCTGGCGCACGCTCGATCTGGAGACCGAGGTCGTCGCCACCGGGGACTACCAGGGAACCTCGGTGGTCAACTACGCCGACCCGGACGTCCCGTTCACCCGGATCCACGAGTTCCGTCATCTGCACCCGGAGCGCGACTACTACCCCTCTGACGCCTCGGTGATCATGCGGGAGTTCTCCCGGGTCGCCGACGCCAGCGACGAGCCGTACTACCCGATCAACACCGCCGAGGACCGCGAGCGGCTGCTGAAGTACCGCGAGCTCGCCAAGCGCGAGCCGCAGGTCGTGTTCGGCGGCCGGCTCGGCTCGTACAAGTACCTCGACATGCACATGGCCATCGGGGCCGCGCTGTCGACCTTCGACAACCGGATCCGGCCGCACTTCGCCGACCACGCGCCTCTCGCATCTGGAGACGACGAATGAGCATCGCCGAGCAGCGGACCGACCTGCAGGTCGCGCCCACGGTCGACGTGACGGATGCGGGCCTCGGCCTGCGCGTGTTGCAGCGTGTCGTCCTGCCGATGGCCGACGACATGGACGTGCTTCCGCTGTACGTCGAGACCGACCTCGACCGCGGCTCCAACCTCGCCGTACTCGACGCCAGCGACATCGAGGAAGAGGAGAAGAAGAAGAAGACGCAGTCCTCCGCGGTCGTCAACGCCGCCGCCGGCGTTGCACAGTCGCTGATCCGAGCGCTCGGCAACCCCTCAGGCATGGGCGACCTCGCGAACCGTCGCTCGGCTCTCATCACCGCCGGTGAGCGCGTTTCGTTCGGCACGTACTTCAACGCGTTCCCGGCGTCGTACTGGAGCCGCTGGAGCGTCATCGACGAGGTCGTGCTCCGGGTGAAGGTCAGCGGTGAGTGCACGGTCGTCGTCCTCCGCTCCAACGCGAAGGGGCACGTCCACCCGGTCGAGTCCATCCAAGTCGCTGAGGTGGGCGACCTCACGATCAAGCTGCCCCTGTCGACCTTCGCCGACGGCGGCTGGTACTGGTTCGACATCGTCGCCGGCCCCAAGGACGTGACGCTCGAGTCGGCCGAGTGGGCGGCGCAGACCGACCGCCAGCAGTCCGGTCGCGTGTCGATCGGCATCACGACGTACAACCGTCCGGACTTCTGTGTCGACGGCCTGGCAGTCCTTGCGAGTGCGACCGACGTGCTCGACGTCGTCGACAAGGTCTACGTCATCGACCAGGGAACGCAGAAGGTCGCCGACCACGCCGACTTCGCCGCGTCGACCAAGGGAATCGGCGAGCGACTCGCCATCATCAACCAGGGCAACCTCGGCGGATCCGGTGGCTTCTCCCGGGTGATGGACGAGACCGTCCGCGCCGGCACCAGCGACTACGCGCTGCTGCTCGACGACGACGTGGTGACCGAGCCGGAGAGCATCTTGCGCGCGGTCACGTTCGCCGACCTCGCCCGCAGGCCGACGATCGTCGGCGGGCACATGTTCAGCCTCTACGACCGCAGCGTGCTGCACGCGTTCGGCGAGACGGTCGCGCCGTACAGCTGGTGGTGGGGACCGGCGCCGCGGACCTACCACGGGCACGACTTCGGCCGCCGGTCGCTGCGTCACACGTCGTGGCTGCACCGCCGCGTCGACGTCGAGTACAACGGCTGGTGGATGTGCCTGATCCCCACCGCGATCATCCGGGAGATCGGGCTCGCCCTCCCGGTCTTCATCAAGTGGGACGACGCGGAGTACGGCATCCGGGCGCGGGCCGCCGGCTTCCCCACGGTGTCGATGCCGGGCGTCGCGGTCTGGCACGTGCCGTGGCAGGACAAGACGGACGCCGTCGACTGGCAGGCTTACCACCACCTGCGCAACCGCCTGGTCTCCGCACTGCTGCACTCGCCGTACAAGCGCGGTGGCTCGCTGGTCAGCGAGAGCTCACAGCACCAGGTCCAGCATCTGCTGTCGATGCAGTACTCGACGGCGAAGATGCGGCTCATGGCGCTGGAGGACGTGCTCAGCGGACCGGAGCACATGCACCGCGAGCTGGCGACCAAGCCCGCCGAGCTGCGGCGGGTTCGTGCGACGTTCGCCGACGCGCAGAGCAGTCCTGACGTCGAGGCGTTTCCGCCGGCGAAGCGCAAGAAGCCGCCGAGGCGTGGCAAGGAGCCGACGTCGCCGTCGAACCCGATCGACCTCGTCATCAAGGCGGCGATCGGTGGGCTGCGTCAGCTGCGCCCGGTCGATCCGGCGACGAAGGACCGGCCGCAGGCCGTCGTGGCGAGCCAGGACGCACACTGGTGGATCCTGTCGCCGCTCGACGGCGCGGTCGTCTCAGCGGCCGACGGCGTCACGGTTTCCTGGTACAAGCGCGACCCGGAGCTCTTCCGCGAGCTGATGCGGGCCAGCGCTGTGGCTCACGCCCGGCTCTATCGCGAGTGGCCGGCCCTTGCCGAGCGTTACCAGCAGGCGGCGGCGGAGTTCACCTCTCCCGAGCAGTGGCGTCAGGCCTTCGAAGCCTGACCCCTGGTTCGGCTACGGTGATGGCCGAAATGAGCACAGGTACGGCCGGGCCGTCTCTTCCGCCCGGGTCACAGATCATGCTGAGCGCGACGACGCCCGGCTGCAACGGTGACTGTCTGCGCCATCGCGAGGGCAAGGTGTTGCTGTCCCCGATCTCGCGGAACAGCTCCTCGCTGGATCGAGCCGACGCGACGTGGGTCGTGCGAGCGGGGTTGGCCGACCGCTCGAAGCTGTCGCTGGAAGCGCAGAACCTTCCCGGGAACTTCTTGCGCCATCACCATGGCGTGCTCGTCCTGCACTACAACGACGGCGACGAGCAGCACGCGTTGGACGCCACGTTCGACGTGTCGCCGGGCAAGAACGGGCAGGGCATCTCGTTGTCGTCGCCCGACTTCCCGTCTCGGTTCATCCGCCACTATGCGGGCGAGGTGTTCCTCGCCGCGCGCGGCGGACCAGAGCAGTGGGCGAGCGCGGCGTCATGGGAGGACGACGTCAGCTGGCTGGCACGTCCGCCCTGGACGGTGTGACCGGCCCACGGGCACCTGCGAGATCTCTCAGTCGGCCGAACGGGTGGCCGCCAGCTCTTCGGCGGCGTCCCACAGCTCACGGGCACGCACCCAGGTCGGCTTCCACGGCTTGAACCGCCCGGCCCAGTGAACGATCTTCGGGTCGTCGACGTCCTCGAGCCGCGGACACCAGTTCCACTCCCGGGCAAGGACCAGCCGATCGGCGCCGGCGTAGGCGTTGAGCACGGCCTGGTCGTTCATCTCGTAGCGCTCGATGTACGGGAAGTAGTTGCGGCAGAAGCCGTCGGCGCGCATCCGCGCGAGGTCGAACACGATCACCCCGGCGTTGAACACGCCGAAGTCGAACGCGTGCCGCAGGTGGGTGCGGGCGATGAGCTCCTCGGCCATGTCGGGCCGGCCCTGGGCGCGCAGCCGGTACGCGGTGCCGCGTAGCTCGTTGAAGCCGCTCTGGTAGCGCCAGCGGGTCGAGGACGCGGCGGCGATCGGGTGCCCCTGGAGATCGAGGTCCGCGAGCTCGGCGACGTCGGCGAGGCACACCGCGTCGATGTCGTGGTGCACCACGCGGTCGACGTCGTCGAGCAGCTCCGGCAACAGCAGTCGGTCCATCGTCGCGACCGTGAGGTGACTGATCATCGAAGCCAGGTCGCCGTGGTCGACTTCGTCGGTGGGCAGCCACACGAACGACACGGTCGGGAACAACGCCGCCAGTCGCGTGAAGTCGGCCGCGTCGTGGTCGCGGCACATGACGAACAGCCGGATCGGCCGACTGGCGCGGCGCACGATGGAGTCCAGGCACACCACCATCTGGTGCTTGAGGTTGCCGTCGAGGGAGAACTCGAGGTTGATCTCGGGACCCTCGCCAGCCGGTTCGGTGCGTTCGACGACGACCCGTTTCGCTCGGATCGAGCGGCAGACGCCGTCGATGTCCAGCTTCAGCGGAAGCGGTTCGGCGTAGTCCGCGTCGCGTGCCAGGCCTTTGGCGACTGCGGGTGCACACGCCGCACGCCACGCGTCGTACACGGCTTGCTCGTCGTCACCGGCCACGATCCTGGTGACGACGTCGGACAGGGCGTCGGGGGCGTCCTCGGCGAGGAATGCCGCAACCCCTGCCGCGCGCATCAGCCAGTAGGTGTCCCAGTCGGCGCAGCCGACCGGACCGCAACGTCGAAGCTGGTCGAGCGCGGCCGGGACGAGGGTGCGCAGCCCGACGACGCCGTCGACGGTGATCGAGGCGAAGATCGGCCGGTAGCGGTCGTCGAACGGGAAGTTCGCCGTTACGCCGAACAGCGGCAGCGGCAGCTTGCCGATCACCGGCAGCCAGGTCCCTCGCGGGACGTCGGCGTACGCCGTGGCGTTGCGTCCCGCGGCGTAGAGCCACACGGTGGTCGAACCGGTGCCGGCGGTGCGGTCACCCGGCCGTCGGGCCATGAAGTCGTTGACCTGCCGGACCACCTGGACGTCGCCGTCGAAGCGGGTGTCCCGCGTCTTCGAAAGAAGCTCGAGCATGGTCCGCCGCTGCCGTCGATCGGGCTTGCGGGTCCGGCGCTTGGAATGCTCGGGCGAGCGTTCGTCGAGCAGCACGAAGGCGATCGGACGCCTCGCGTCGCGGTCGTCACGTTTGGTGCGCCGGCCGTACCAGCGGGCCAGCTCCGCGGCGCGCTGCAACGTGACCGGGTCGCCCTTCGCCTGCGCGATCGCCCGCTCGATCGCCCACTTCGACAGGTCCTCCTCGCCGTAGGCGAAAGCGACGTTGGCGATCCCGCGCCAGCCGACCGCGGAGATCGCCGGTTGCAGCTCGCCGGCTCGGAGCCGGTTGAGGACACCAACCGCCTCGTCGGGCGCAACGGCGAACGCGGCGCGGAAGAACTCGCCCGGCGCGAGTGGCAGCACGGCCGCCGGGTCGTGGCGACGCAGCAGCTCCCAGGCGAAGCCGGGCTGCCAGTCGAAGATCGCGAGGATCGCACGGCAGACGTCCCCGGCGAGGGCGGTCTCGGCGTTGCGCTGCACGGCCAGGGCCAGGGTGCGAGCCCTGCCTTCGCGGCCGCGGTTCATCACGGCGCGGAAGGCGGCGACGGACGCGGCCTGGATGTCGGCGGTGCGTTCGAGGGTGAGGGTGAAGTCGTCGTAGGTCCGCTTGGCGATGAGCGCGTGCTCGATCTTCTCGATCCGGTCGACCGGCGGCAGGTGAAGCCCGCGGCTGGCCCGCCCACCCGGCAGCACCTTCGCGTGGCGGACCTCGAGGCGCCGGTACATCAGGACCAGGCGGTCGATGCGCTGTTTGCGCTCCGTGATCGCGCGGGGCACGACACGGTAGAGGAATCGGGAGGGCACGCGGGACGTCGCCTAGGACCGGGAGCTCGGGACCGTCCGACGCTAGCCGAGAACCCTGCGAGGTTGCTGAGCGATTCCTGAAAGGGTCACGGGCTCGTGGCGGTCGGTGTCGGCGCTCCCGTCGCGGCCGTGGCCGGGGTCGTGGGGGTCGCGGTCGGTGTCGCCGACCCCGCCGGAGCGGAGTTGTCCCCGTCCGGCTCGGCGGCACCGGAGCCGTCCGGCGTACCGGTTGCGTAGACCCCCGTCGCGTCGGAGAGTCGTACGAGTGCCGTCGCGGGCGGGTAGCCGTCGGCGATCTTGATGACGCCGACCCCGTCCTGGAGCGGCAATGCCGTCCACGACGTGCCGTCCGGGCTGTAGTCGATCTCGGTGGTGCCCGGCCGGCCCACCACGACGAGCCAGTGCGGGACGTCGCCGCCGACCATGTCGTGACCGGCGCGAGTCGGTGTGGCGAAGGACGACCAGGTCATGGCGGGTACGACGTCGCCGGTGCTGGTGCCGAAGTCCGGAGCACCGTCCCAGCCTTGGAGCCACTGGACGACGTCGGGCTGGGTCGAGTCGGTGAACATCACCCAGTCGGTCCCGTCGGGTGTCGTGCCGGTTGCGTAGACGTCGATCGGCCCACCGCCGCTGGTCGCCTCATAGGAGTGGTTGGCGGCGTCGAGGAACGTCTGGTCGACCGGGCCGTCGTGGCGGTCCGCCTGCCAGGTCTGCCACCACGGCGCGGCCGCGGTCGAGTCGCCGGCCAGCGGGGTCACGACGGCGGAGCTGCCGCCGCCGGTGTCGCCGGCGACGACCACGCCGATTCCCGCCACCGCGGCGACCGTGAGGACCGCGCCGCCGGCCGCCGTCGCCCGTCGTACGGTGCGTCGCCGCCGGCCTCGCTGCACCACGACGTGGTGCAGATCGGGGAACTCGCCGGCCTCGTCGGCGAGGTCGCGCAGGCCGGAGCGGAGCAGGTCGTCGACGTTCATGAATGTGTCCAATCGGTCGCGCCGAGCGTCGCGGCCTCGGCGGGGGCACGGAGATGGGTCAGCGCGCGCGAGATCTGGCTGCGGACCGTCGGCTCACTGCAGCCGAGGGTCTCGGCGATCTGGGCGTCGGTGTAGTCGGCGTAGTAGCGAAGGACCACGGCGGCGCGTTGCCTGGGCGGCAGGTCGCGCAGCATCCGGCGTACCGCGTCGGCGGTCGCGTTGGCTTCCGCGTGGTCCGGCGTGGTGGTGTCGGGGACGGCGGCGCGCGGCTCGGTCCGGCCTCGGTGGCGGCGCCACCGGGACACGTGCCGGTTGACCAGCATGCGGCGTACGTATGCCTCGGGCGAGTCGACACGCTCGATGCGCCGCCAGCTTGCGTAGGCCGACGCGAGGGTGTCCTGGAGCAGGTCCTCGGCCTCGTGGCGGTCGCGGCACAGCAACGTCGCGAACCGGGTCAGCTCGGGGCCGCGACCGACGACGAACTCGCGGAACGAGTCCTCACCCATGCCCGGCCCTTTCGTCGTCACAACCATGACAACGCACGCGGGACGCGAGACGCTGCACGCATGGCCCGGATTTCTCTGCCCGACGGCGACGGACTCGACGTCGTCAAGGCGCTGTCGCTGCGACCGGAGTTCGCGGCGGCGGTCGGCGCGATGAACGCTGCCACGTTTGCGAGCACGCTGGACTGGCGGTTGCACGAACTGGTCCGGATGCGGATCGCGATCATCAACGGCTGCACCGTCTGCCTGTCGTGGCGCTCGCCGGAAGCAATCGACGCGGGCCTGACCGAGGACGTGCTGACCGGCGTGGCGGGGTGGCGGGACGCCACCGACTACAGCGATGCCGAGCGGGTGGCGTTGGAGTACACCGAGGCGTTCTGCGGCGACTCGTTGTCGATCGGCGACGACCTGCTGGCGCGCCTCGAACAGCACTTCGACCCGGGTGAGATCGTCGAGCTGTCGCTGGTCATCGGCAAGTACCTGTCGCAGGGCAGGTTCATGCAGGTGCTCGGCCTGGACCAGACGTGTTCGCTTCCCGACTTCGCGGCTCCGGTCGCCTCATTGAATGGGACCTCGTGACCTACAAAGTCGTGCAGTGGAGCACCGGACACGTCGGCAAGCACGCGATCGCCGGCATCGACGCGCGTCCCGACGTCGAGCTGGTCGGGCTGTGGGTGTCCAACCCGGACAAGGTCGGCAAGGACGCCGGTGAGCTCGCCGGGCTCGGTCGCACGCTCGGTGTCGCGGCGACCAACGACGCCGAGGCGCTGCTCGCGTTGAAGCCGGACTGCATCGTGCACACCGCGTGGGCGGACGACCGGATCACCGATGCGCTCGCCGACCTCGCGCGCTTCCTGCGCGCCGGCATCAACGTGGTGTCGTCGAGTCCGGTGTTCCTGCAGTATCCGTACGGCGTTGCCGACGAGATGGCCGCGGACGTGATCGCGGCGGCGCACGAAGGCGGCGCGTCGATCTTCGTCAACGGCGTCGACCCAGGGTTCGGCAACGATGCGCTGCCGCTGTTGGTCACCGGAATCAGCGAGCGGATCGACGAGGTGCGCTGCATCGAGCTGCTCAACTACGCGACGTACGACCAGGCGGATGTGCTCGGTCCCCTGATGGGCTTCGGGATGTCGCTGGAGGAGACGCCATTCATCCTGCTGCCCGGCGTGCTGACGATGGCGTGGGGCAGCGTCGTCCATCAGCTCGCGAAGGCGCTCGACGTGACGTTGGACGCGGTCGAGGAGAGCTACACCCGCTTCCCGGCGCCGGAGGACTTCGACATCCCGACCGGGACCATCGCTGCGGGCACGCAGGCAGCGCTGCGCTTCGAGGTGCGCGGGATGGTGGGCGGGAAGCCTCGACTGGTGCTCGAGCACGTGACGCGGCTGCGTGACGACCTCGCGTCGGACTGGCCGCAGCCGGCTGGCCACGGCTGCTACCGGGTGATCGTCAGCGGGGAGCCGAACTACACCGTCGATTTGCAGCTGCTGGGCAGCGACGGCGACCACAACACGGCGGGCTTGAAGGCGACGGCGATGCGGCTGATCAACGCGCTGCCCCACGTCGTCGAAGCGGCACCCGGCCTGGTCACCGCCCTCGACCTGCCGCTCGTCGTGGGCAACGGCTTGGTGCAAACGGCGTGAGATGCCTGGATCGGGAATAAGTTTCCGGTTCCGGGACGCTTCGTGCCAAAGTAGTAAGACGACGTAAGTATCCGGGCGGTCGGGCGGGGAGGTTCACTTTTGACCTCAGAACGCGTCGACGTCACCGCATCGGAATCGTCGCCCGCCGATGACACGCTTTCGATCGTGCACTCCCCGGACCCGGTCGTCTCGGTGACCGAGGCGCAGCGGCTCGGCTGGTACCGCCGCCTGCAGACCCACCGCAAGACCTGGATGGCGATCCGCGGCTTCCGCGAGATCCTGCTGATCGCGGGCGTCTACTCCCTCTACGACGCAACGCGGTACCTGGTCGCCGGCAAGTCGAGCGAGGCGTTCGAGAACGGTCACTCGATCCTGCACTTCGAGAAGGTCGTGGGCCTCGCGCCCGAACACTGGCTCAACAAGGCGTTCTCGGCGCACATGGCGCTCGGTCTGCCCGCCGACTACATCTACGCGACGCTGCACTACATCGTGACGCCCGTCGTCCTCGTCTGGATGTGGCGGCGGCACGGCTCGGCGTACTCGCAGGCGCGCTCGGTGCTGATGGTCGCGACGATTCTGGGACTGGTCGGCTTCTCGCTGCTGCCGGTCGCGCCGCCGCGACTGTTGCCCGACTTCATCGACACGATGGCGAAGTTCTCCCACTACGGCTGGTGGAGCAACGCGGCGAGCGCGCCGCGCGGGCTCGGTGCGGACACCAACCAGTACGCCGCGCTGCCGTCCCTGCACGTCGGGTGGGCGCTGTGGTGCGGCTGGCAGCTCGTGCAGTACGGCAGGCATCGGGTGACCCAGGTGCTCGGCGCGCTCTACCCGATCGTGCTCTCGGTCGTGGTCATGGCGACCGCGAACCATTACCTGATCGACGTCCTGGCCGGCTTCGTCACGGTCGCCCTTGCGTTCGGAATCGTGCGGCTGCTCACCATGGCCGGTCTGGTACTGCCGCCGGGCGCGCAGGCGCCCGACGTACCCGCCGGCGTGGAGCCGTCGACCGCCTAGTCCAGACTCGAACGGTGCCCTCGACGTACGCCGGCATCGGCGTGAGCAACGGTGTCGCCGTCGGCCCGGTCGCGCGGGTGCACGGCCCGGTGCTGCCGCCGCGTGACGGCGCACCGGTCGACGTGCGAGCCGAGACCGATCGGGCGCGCGAGGCGTTCGACGCGGTGGGCGGTGAGCTCGAGGCGTTGGCGTCGCGGGCGGGAGCATCGGGCGCGGTGCTGGTGCGGCAGGCGCGGATCGCGCGTGACCCGTCGCTGACCGCGCTGGCGGCGCAGCTGGTCAGCACCGGGCGTGCCGCACCGCGCGCCGCGTGGGAGGCGTTCGCGGCGTACCGGGACATGCGCGCCTCCGACCCGATGCGCGCCGTCCCCGACCGCGCCGAGCTCGACGACATCCGCGACCGCGTCGTCGCCCGGCTGCTCGGCGAGCCGACGCCTGGCATACCGGACCCGGGTACGCCGTTCGTCCTCGTAGCGCGGGATTTGTCGCCCGCGGTCACCGCGGGCCTGGACCCGCAGCGGGTGCTCGGCATCGTCACCGAGCGTGGCGGTCCGACCAGCCACACGGCCGTGCTGGCGAAGTCACTTGGGATTCCCGCGATCGTCGCCTGCCCCGGCGTCGCGTCGTTGCGCAGCGGCCAGCGGGTGATGGTCGACGGGGCGAGCGGCGAAGTCACCGCCGACCCGGACTCCGACGCGGTCGGGGAGGCGGTGAAGGTTCCCGAGCCTGCGGAACTGGTCGCGGCCGGGCCGGGGCGGACCAAGGACGGCCGGCCGGTCCAGCTGCTCGCCGCGCTCGGCGGCGCGGCCGACATCGCCGACGCGATCGGGGCCGGGGCGGAAGGCGTCGGCGTATTCCGTACCGAGTTCGCGTTCCTCGACCGCGACGAGCCGCCGACGATCGCCGAGCAGGCCGCGGCGTACACCGAGGTGCTGGCGGCCTTTCCCGACCGCGAGGTCACCGTCCGCACGCTCGACATCGGGGCGGACAAGCCGGCGTCGTTCGTCCGCCTGGGCGACCAGCCGAACCCGGCGCTCGGCGTACGCGGACTGCGCGTCGCCAGGCGCCACCCGGAGCTGCTCGCCGACCAGCTCACCGCGATCGGGATCGCCTCGCGCGGCTCACCGGCGCGGGTGCGCGTGATGGCGCCGATGGTCGCGACCACCGCCGAGGCCGCCTGGTTCGCCGCGCAGTGCCGGGAACACGGCGTCGAAACCGCCGGCGTGATGGTGGAGGTGCCGGCGGCCGCGCTGCGGGCGACCGACCTGCTGCAGGTCGTCGACTTCGTGTCGGTCGGTAGCAACGACCTCGCGCAGTACACGTTCGCCACCGACCGTGCTGACGGTGAGCTCGCCGACCTGCTCGACCCGTGGCAGCCGGCCTTCCTCGACCTGGTCGCGACCGTGCTGCGGGCGGGCGCGGTCTTGGGGCGGCCGGTGACGGTCTGCGGCGAGGCGCCCAGCGACCCGCTGCTCGCGCTCGTGCTCGTCGGGTTGGGTGCGGGCGCGCTGTCGATGACCGCGCGGGCGCTCGCCGACGTACGTGCAACGTTGCTGCGCCACACATCGGAGGACTGTGTGCGCTACGCCGCCGCAGCGCTGTCAGCCGACGGGCCCTCTGAAGCCCGCGCCCGAGTCCGCGCCGCCCTCGACCACCCCTAGCCGTGCCTATGTGACATGTGTGCAGCTATAGCGACACGTATGTCACATACGAGCAGCTGACGCTCCACACCTCCTGACGCTGTCCACCGATCGGCTCATGCGTCACCGTGGCGCAGGGCGGAGCGGACAACTTGGGCCCATGACGCACTCACTGCAATCTTTCGCTGCCCGGCAGGACGGCATCGTCACCCGTGGCCAGGCCCTCGAGGAGCTGACGCTGGGCCAGCTCCGACATCGCCTGGCTCGCCGTTGGACGCCGGTGCTTCCCGGCGTCTACGCGACCTTCACTGGCCGCCTGTCGTTGCGGCAGCGCTGCCGGGCGGCGTTGCTGTACGCCGGCTCGTCGGCACAGCTCGCCGACGTGACGGCGCTTGCCGCACACGGCGTGCGGTTCCTGCCGACACAGTCGGCCATCCACCTCCTGATTCCGGCTACCGAGCATCGGATGAGCAAAGGATCTGTCGTCGTACGCCGTACCCACCGCCTCCCCGAACCGGTGTACCTCAACGGCCTTCCGTACTGCCCGACAGAGCGAGCGCTGGTCGAGGCGGCAGCCCGGATCGGAAGTCAACAGACGGCGAACGCGATCGTCGCGGACGCCGTCCAACGCCGTCTGGCTCGCGAGCAAGCGCTGCTTGACGAGCTGGCACACCTCGCTGGTCGGGGCGCCGGCATCGCTCGACGCGCCGTGATCGATGTCGTCAAGGGCGCCCGTTCAGCGCCCGAGATCGACTTCCTCGAGCTTTGCCGCCGCGACAAGGGGCTGCCCGAGCCGCTCATCAACCCGCTGCTCGAGCTGCCCGATGGACGTCGGGTCAGTCCCGATGCCCTCTTCCGGGACGCTCCCCTGGTCCACGAGACGAACGGTCGCGCCTTCCACAGCGGCGAGTATGCGTTCGAGTCGATGCAGGCCCGCCACGATGCGATGACTTCCGCCGGCCTCACCGTGCTTCACAACTCGCCGCGCCGACTGCGACGTGAAGGCGCCGCAGTGCTGAACGAGGTATTGGCCTGCTACCGACGACTCGAGGGCCAGCCGTTGCCGCCCGGCGTACGTCTTCTGCGCCGCGGCGCGGCCTGAATGCGATCCGCCCTATGTGACATCGGTGCCGCTATGGCGACACGTATGTCACATAGGGCGCTTCTTTGCGGCAGTCTTTTTGGCCGGCGTTGAACGGCGCTGCGCCGGGACCGGGGGCTCGAGCTCTTCGATCTCCTGCGGTGCCGGCATTCCCATCGACTCGGCGACCTCGAGACCTTCGCTGAGCGCGGGCTCGCCATCAGCCGATGCCGGTGCGTACGCCGCGCGGAGCTTGACCTCCTTGAGCATCAGCGCGCCGATGATGCCGAGCACGGCCACCGGCAGGCAGCCCAGGAACACCACCCGGAAGGCGTCGGTGAAACCGGTGTGGATCGGGTCGAGCAAGACCGGCGGCAGCTTCTTGAGGGCGGCCGGGTTGGCGGTCACCGAGGCGCCGTTGACGTGGGCGAGCCCTTGCTTGACGAGCGGGTTGTCCCGTACGGCGGCGGGCACCTTGGCGATCTGCGCCGGCAGGTCGTGGGCGAGCCGGGTGCTGAAGATCGTGCCGAAGACCGCCGTACCCACCGCGCCGCCGATCGAGCGGCCGAAGGCGGCGAGCGAGGTCGCGACGCCGAGCTCGGAGTACTCCACCGAGTTCTGCGCGACGAGCAGCAGCACCTGCATGGTCATGCCGAGCCCGGTGCCCATCACCGCCATGACGATCGTCGTCTGCCAGAACGGCGTCGACGCGGTCAAGTGGGAGAACATGTAGATCGCGATCGCCATCAGGATGGTGCCGCCGATCGGGAAGCGCCGGTACGTGCCGGTCGCCGTGATCCGCCGCCCGCTGACGATCGACATGATCAGGACGAACGCCATGATCGGCGCCATCTCCAGGCCGGAGACCGTCGGCGACGCGCCGTGGACCACCTGCAAGAACAGCGGCAGGAACGTCAGCGCACCGAACATCGAGAACCCGACCGTGCCGCCGGTGACGAAGGAGGTGCGGAACACCGAGTTGCGGAAAAGGTGCAGCGGGACGATCGGCTCGTCGGCGACCGACTCGATCCGCACGAAGACCGCGAACAGGATCAGCGACCCGACGCCGAGCCCGATGATCGTTGCGGACCCCCAGGCGTAGTTCACCCCGCCCCAGGTCAGCATCAGGATCAGCGCGGTCACCGCGAGCGAGAGCACCGCGGCGCCGGGGTAGTCGATCTTGTGGTCGACCTTCGTCATGTCGCCGTGCAGGAACGTCGCGACGGCGACGAGCGCGATCGCGCCGATGGGCAGGTTGATGTAGAAGACCCACCGCCAGGTCAGGTCGTCGGTGAAGAACCCACCGATCAGCGGTCCGGCCACGCTCGCGACCGCGAACGCCGAGCCGATCAGGCCGGTGTAACGACCGCGTTCCGCGGGCGGTACGACGTCGCCGATGATCGCCTGCGCACCCACGATCAGACCGCCGGCGCCGAGACCCTGGATGGCCCGGAAGGCGATGAGCATGTCGAGGTTCTGCGCCGCCCCCGACAGCGCCGAGCCGATCAGGAAGATGACGATCGCGGCCTGGAAGAAGCCCTTGCGCCCGTACAGGTCACCGAGCTTGCCCCACAACGGGACGGTCACCGTCGAGGCGAGGATGTAGGACGTCACCACCCACGACAGGTGGTTGAGGCCGCCGAGGTCGCCGACGATGGTCGGCAACGCCGTCGCCACGACGGTCTGGTCGAGCGCCGCCAGGAACATCCCGAGGATGAGCCCGACGAAGACCAGACGGATCTGGCGCTGGGTGAGAGACGGTGGCATCTAGTGCCCCACTTCGCTTTCTTCTAGTTCTTCGGCGATGAGGTGAAGGCCGCGTACGACGGCGCGCTGCTCGGCCGGTCGCATCCGGTCGAGCGCGCGCTGCACGGGCCGCAGGCGGGTGTCGAGGATCGTCTCCGCGAGCGCGCGGTGTGACTCCGCGATCCTGATGAGGGTGCGCCGGCGATCGGTCGGGTCCTCGTACCGCTCGACCAGCCCGCCGTTGTCCAGGTCGGTGACGACCTGACTGGCGGTGGCCAACGAGATCTCGAGCTGAGCGGCCAGCGCGCTGACGCTCATGCCCTCGTTGCTGACGATCTGCATCAGGGCGGCAACGTGCCGGGGAGCCGGCGGTGCGTCACGCCACGCCGTCTCCTTGCTCGGGTCGGGTGGCTTGATCTGGGTGCGCTCCAGGCGCTTCATCACGTTGCGTAACGCCGAGACCAGGTCGGCCGCTGTTGCTGACAGCGGGGGAGTCGTAGTCGGCGGCGTGCTCACGAGAACAGGTTAATCCGATTACTTCGTACAACAAAACCATTAGGCTGTGCGAAACATCACACGGCCGCCCTCACGGGGCGGCGCCAGACCGCGCGTCACGACGGGCCGATCGCCCGTCGCGGCTTAGATTGGGAGTTCGTCGACTCCCTTCCCCCGGCCGGAGCCCTCATCGCATGCATCGTCGTTCGCGGATCGTCGCCCTGCTGACTCTGTTGCTCGCCGTCGGGCAGATCGGGGCGGCGCAGCTCAGCGCAGCCCAGTCTCCTGACTTCTGCACGCTGTTCTGCCCGACGCCGACGCCGACGCCGACGACCACGCACGTGGCCACCAGCACGCCGACACCGACACCGACCACGAGTGTCACTCCCACGCCGACGCTGACCACGACGCCGACGGTCAGTCCCACCGGTACGCCGACGACGACCCCGACCGGGACGCCGACGCCGACGATCACCCCGACGACCATCAACGGACCGGACGTCGCCTCCTACCAGCACCCGGCGACCGCGGCGTACCCCAGCGGCAAGCCGATCGACTGGAACGCCGTCGCGGGGTCTGGCATGTCCTTCGCGATCATCAAGGCCACCGAGTCCAACAACTACACGAACCCGTACTTCGCCGACGACTACGCCGACTCGTTGGCCGCGGGCCTCGTCCACGGCGCCTACCACTTCGCGCGCCCCGCCTATCCGATCAGCTCGACCGCGATGGCGCAGGCGAAGTACTTCGTGAACCAGATCGGTGCGGTCGACACCCCCGACACGCTCCCGCCCGTCCTCGACCTCGAGGTCACCGGCGGGCTGTCCCGCGCCGACCTGGTCACGTGGGCGCAGATCTTCCTGTACCGGGTGCGCACGCTGACCGGCCGTACACCGATGCTCTACACCTACCCGTCCTTCTGGACCGACGTCCTCGACGACCCGACGGCGTTCGCCCGGTTCCCGCTGTGGATGGCCTCCTACGGGTCGTCGGCTCCCCTGGCGGACCTGTGGCAGTACACCGACTCGGCGACGATCAACGGCATCAGCGGGAAGGTCGACGAGTCCGAGTACCTCGGGACGGGCGGCTCGCAGCTGCCGTGGACGACGCTGTCCGACGGCACCGCCACGGTGCCGTGGCCGACCGCGGTGCCGAGGGCTCCTCACGCCGTGACGGCGGTCGCCGGGCCGGCGAGCGCGAAGGTGTCCTGGGTTCCCGGCAACGACGGCAACGCGCGTACGACGTCCTACGTGGTGACCTCCGTGCCCGGTGGCCTGACCGCGAAGGTGAGCGGGGCCGCGACGTCGGCGACGGTGACCGGGCTCGACCCGACGACGGCGTACACCTTCACCGTCACCGCGGTCAGCGCCGCCGGGTCCAGCACGCCGTCGGCGCCGAGCGCCTCGATCACGCCGGTCGTCCCGACCCAGATCGCGCCCGTGCAGCCGGCGTCGATCAACTACGGCCAGCCGCTGTCGATCTCCGCCGTACTGTCCCGGACCGACACCACGCCGGCGACGCCGCTCAGCGGCCAGTCGGTGACGGTGCTGCGCAAGGCGCCGCGGGCGAAGACCTGGCACACCTTCGCGACGACGACGACCGCCTCCGACGGCAGCGTCAACGTGACGCTGCACCCGCCGAGCGCGGTCGAGGTCGAGTTCGTCTTCAAGGGTGCATCGGGGTACGACGCGGCGAGCGCCACCTCGACCACTCTGGTCCACGCCGTGGTGACCGCCACGCTGGCGAGGTCGAAGGTCAAGCACGGCGGGACGGTCGCGCTCACCGGGACCGTCGCGCCGGTGTTCGACGGCGAGCAGGTCATGCTCGAGCAGAAGGTCAACGGGAAGTGGCAGACCGGTCCGATCAAGACTGTCAACGCCCAAGGCGGTTTCAGCTACCGGGTCAAGGCGCGCAAGAAGGGTGTCGCGCAGAGCTACCAGGTGCTCGCCTCACCCGGCCACGGGTTGACCGCCGGAACCTCCGCGCCCGTGACGCTGACCGTCACCTGACGACGCCTCCTCAGCCAAGCTGTCCGTGCCTGCGGCGTACCTGACGGCCGCAGACACGGACAGGTCCGCATTGCAGAATGTGGGCACCCACGCACCCGCTCCGGAGGCTTCGTTGCGCAGCACGATGCAGGACTTTCCGCTCACCATCGGCTCGATCCTGCGCTTCGGCCGGGACGTCTTCGGCGACAGCGAGGTCGTGACCCTCGTCGAGGACGGCAAGCGCCGGCGTCGCTCGTACGCCGAAACGGCCAGTCGTGCGGCGCGCCTGGCCAACGGGCTGCGGGAGCTGGGGATCACCGGCGACCAGCGGGTCGCGACGTTCATGTGGAACAACGCCGAGCACCTCGAGACCTACCTCGCCGTGCCGTCGATGGGTGCGGTGCTGCACACGCTGAACATTCGGCTGTTCCCGGAGCAGATCGTCTACATCGCCAACCACGCCGAGGACAACGTCGTCATCGTCGACGACTCGCTGGTCCCGATCTTCGCCAAGGTGCTTCCCGAGCTCTCGACGGTGCACACCGTGCTGGTCAACGGAACCGGCGACCGCTCCGCGCTCGACGGCGCGGGCAAGCAGATCCTGTCTTACGACGAGGTGCTGGCGTCGGCGGCGGCGAGCTTCGACTGGCCCGAAGACGTCGACGAACGGTCGGCGGCGGCGATGTGTTACACGAGCGGTACGACCGGCAACCCGAAAGGTGTCGTCTACTCGCACCGTTCCTGCTGGCTGCACTCGATGTCGATCTGCACCGGCAACAACAACAATCTTTCCGCCGACGACCGGGCGCTGCCCATCGTCCCGATGTTCCACGCCAACGCGTGGGGTCTGCCGTACGGCGCCTTCATGTCGGGGGCGGACCTGCTGATGCCGGATCGCTACCTGCAGGCCGACCCGGTGATCGGGTTCATCCAGGCCGAGCAGGCCACGGTCTCCGCCGCGGTCCCGACGATCTGGAACGACATCCTCCAGTCGCTGCGGGCCAACCCACGACCCGACGCGCTGTCCTCGCTGCGGGCGGTGCTGTGTGGTGGGTCGGCCGTACCGCGGGCGTTGATCTCGGCGTTCGACTCCGAGTTCGGCGTCACGATCATCCAGGGTTGGGGGATGACCGAGACCTCACCTGTCGCCTCGGTGGCGAAGCCACCCGCCGGCGTGACCGGAGAGGCGGCGTGGGACTTCCAGGCCAAGGCCGGGCGGGTGCAGTTCGGGGTCGAGGCGCGCATCGTCGACGACGAGGGCAACGTCTTGCAGCAGGACGGCAAGGACGTCGGCGAGGTGGAGCTGCGCGGCCCGTGGGTGACCGCGGCGTACTACAAGGACGACGACCCCGCGAAGTTCCACGACGGCTGGCTGCGCACCGGCGACGTCGGCGCGATCGACCCGATGGGCTACATCACGATCAGCGATCGCTCGAAGGACGTCATCAAGTCCGGTGGCGAGTGGATCTCCTCGGTGGAGCTCGAGGGCGAGATCATGGCCCACCCCGCGGTGCTCGAGGCGTGCGTGGTGGGGGTGCCCGACGACAAGTGGCAGGAGCGTCCGCTGGCCTGCGTCGTCCTCCAGTCGGGGGCGAGCGCGACTGCGGAGGAGCTGAGGTCGTTCCTCGCTGACCGGGTCGTCAAGTGGTGGCTTCCGGAGCGCTGGACGGTGATCGACGCCGTACCCAAGACCTCGGTCGGCAAGTTCGACAAGAAGGTGCTGCGCAAGCAGTACGCCGACGGCGAGCTCGAGGTCGTCACCCTCTAGATCTCGCGCGCGGCAGGTTTCGCGCGACTTGTCGGTGTCTGGCTCGTTTGTCTCCTTGAGATGTTTTGGCGACCCAGAGATCTCGGCCTGCGTAGCCATGTCGCGGTCGGCATCGCCGTGTGCGCACTCGTCGTCGTCGACTCAGTCGTCGCCGGCACGAGAGGAGCCGGCCCGACTGTGGACCCGGCCGGGGCCCACCCGCCCGTCGGCGCCGTGGCCGGCGCTCGACTGGTTGCGCAGGCGGTCACCAGCGGACACGGCAGCATCTGGACGCTGAACTGCCGAGTGCCCCGTCACGGACGGTGCGTCGTCACCAAGGTCGATCCGCGCACCGAGGTTGCCGGGCCCGCCGTCAAGGTGCCGCGTCCCGCGTCGCGGCTGTTCTACGGCGCTGGGCACGTGTGGGTCGCCGGTGGGCGACGGATCACCGCCGTGGCGCCGGCGACGGGCGCGGTCGCTACTGCGAGATTGCCCGGCGGACCCGTCGACTCGATGGCGTTTCACGGCGACCGGGCTTACGCCGCCGTCAACGGCCACGACCAGGTCGCCGAGATCACGCCGGGCGGAGTGCTGAAGATCCGGCTGATCGAGGAGCGAGGCGGACCGCGCGCGGTGGTCGGGCTCCGCGACGCCATCGAGGTCACCAACGGGGTGATGAACCTCGTCCCGATCATCTTCCCGGGAGCCGACACGACCTTCCTCGCCGCGCTCCAGCTCGGACGTCCGGTGATCGGGGCGGCAGGGCCGCAGGCGGCGTGGGTGCGTCGCGGCACTCACCTCGTCCGCGAAACATTGGGATCCGACAACCGGCCGGCGCGCAGGTACGTCGCAACGCCCGGCCCGCCCATGCGGGTCGTGATGGCGGGGGACGGTGGTTGCTACGTGTCGCTGCCGCCGATGCCTCGGCGGCGGGAGAACCTGGCGTACTTCTCGCGCAAGGCGCTCGAGGCTCGCCACCCCTCGCCGACGGATGTCCACGTCGGCCGGCGCGTCCTCGACTTCGCCCTCGACCCGGCCGGCGGTGTCGTCTTCATCGACCGCCGCGGCGCCCTTCAGCGCTGGGTCCCGGCAACCTGAGCGGCCCGGGGGCGGCTCGGCTAATCTGGCTGCTCGCGGCGGCGACGTCGCGAGGAGGCTTCGCCTAGTCCGGTCTATGGCGCCGCACTGCTAATGCGGTTTGGGTTTATCGCCCATCCCGGGTTCAAATCCCGGAGCCTCCGCCAAGCCGGCCAAGTGTGACGACGTTGGAACGCGCTGGGGACAGTCGCTGGTGTGGTCGTACCAATGGTCGTACCATGGGTCTATGGGTGTGGTGAAGCGATCGGTGTCGTTCGACGCAGACGTTTGGGATGCGTTGACTTCCGAAGCCGGCGGCGGAGCGGTCTCGCCGCTCATCAACGATGCGCTCGTGCACTACCTACGTCGCCGACGCGGACTGGTCGCGATGGAGGCGTACGAAGCGGAGTTCGGTGCCTTCACGGAGGCGGAGCTTGCCGAAGCCGATCGAGTTCTCGATTTCGCAGGCGTCGCGGACCTCACTGTCACGACAGCCGGCAGCAGCAAAGGTCGGCGATCCTCGACTCCGCGCGCTTCCCGGTCGCGGGCGCGGGCATAGCGCGAATGGCGGGCCTGACCTACGACGCGGGAGCCTTGCTCGCCGCGGAAGCGAATGACCGTCGAATCTGGGCGATTCATCGCCGCGCGCTCGAACGTTCGCATCTCCCTACTGTCCCGGTAGCCGCTTTGGCACAGGCCTGGCGCGGCGGCCCGCAGCCGTTGTTGTCGCGGCTCCTCGACTCGACTGTCGTCGATGACTTCAACGAGCCCATTGCGCGATCATCGGGCGCGCTGCTCGACCGTGCAGGCGGCGGCGATGTCGTCGACGCCAGCGTCGTGATCGGTGCGCTGCATCGCGGCGATGCTGTCGTGACGAGCGACCGCGACGACCTCACGGTGCTCGCGGCGGCGGCTGGAAGGAAGCTCGACATCATCACGGTCTGACGGCGTGATCCAGAAGGCTCGTGATCTGCGTCCTCTTCTTTATCGATCCACCGGAGAAACACACCCAACCCGCATTTTCAGTTGCAGTCCGAGTTGCGGTTTGCGCAGCTGCGCGTCAGTGTGGTTGGGCGTCCACAAGCGTCAACAACACGATCGCGCTGCATCGACTCGCGACCTACACCGACGTCGATGGTTGCCCGTCTCGAGGTGTTCGACGCGGCGCTGACGCTGCCGCCGGAGGAGCGCGCTGCATTAGCCCACCGACTGCTCACCAGCCTCGATGAGCTGGCCGACGATCCCGCTGTCGTCGCGTCGGAGTGGGCAGTCGAGGTCGCGCGGCGTATTAGTCGCATTGAGACCGGCGCCACCGAAGGTATGTCCGTGGACGAGGTGCGCGAGCAGCTCGACCGGTGACGCTGCGGGTGCGCTTCGATCTTGCAGCTTTCGATGAGGCGCGAGCGGCCCGTAACTGGTACACGACGCGAGTCCTGGGCTCGGCGGACTTCGTTGCTGAGATGTGGTGGACGATCGAGCAGGTCCGTTGGTGGCCTGATCTCGCTCCTCGACTCGAGCTCGAAGGAGTGTCCGCAGAGGTACGACGGGCGCCGTTGCGACGCTTTCCGTTCGGCGTGATCGATCTCGTCCTCGACGACACCGTTTGGGTTGTCGCGCTCGCGCACGCCCGGCGTCGCCCTGGGTACTGACTGGCTCGCCGAGCCCTACGTTCTTGGTCCTTCGGACCCCCTTGAAAGACCATTTTCGTTGGGCTCGGCGATTTATCGCGTGCTGCGCCCCGATTGGAAGCGCCCGCAGGAGGTAGGTACCTCTCGGGGGCGCGGAGGGCGCAGCTCGTCGACTCGAACGGCCCCGCCATCGCGGCCGCCGCGGGTGCGGCGGGAGCCGAGGTCGTCGTGCGGCGTCAGGTCGGCGACGACGAACGGGCCTTCCGTGACGCCCTCGACGACCTGCCCGACGTCGACCTGGTCGTGACCACCGGCGGGGTGAGCATGGGCGCGTACGACGTGGTCAAGGCAACGCTGGCACACCGCGGGATCGCGTTCGAGGCGGTCGCGATGCAGCCCGGGAAACCACAAGCCTGGGGCAGGCTCGACGGCGCGCGGCCCTTTCTCGGCCTGCCGGGCAACCCGGTGTCGGCCCTCGTCTCGTTCGAGCTGTTCGGCCGCGCTGCGCTCGACGCCGAGCGAAGCATGTTCACCGCGACGTTGGTCGAGGACGGGCCGAAAGGCGCTCCCGGGCGACGCCGCTACCTGCGGGGTGTCGTCGCCGACGGTCGGGTCCGCCTGCTCGGCGGCACGCAATCCCACCTCGTGGTGGGGATGGCGCGGGCCAACTGCCTTGTCATCGTGCCGGAGGCCGACGAGCAGCTTCGAGCTGGTCAGCAGGCGTCGGTGATCCTGCTCGACAGCTGACTCGGTGCCGCCGGCTGCGAAGCCGCGGCGATTTGTCGGGCGGTCGGCGGGCAGGTATTCGACATGACAGGCGTACCTGCAACGGACCTTGCCGACGACGATCTCGACCGCGAGCTCGCGCATCTGCACGAGACGCGGCGCGAGACCTTTCTCCACGGCTCGCCGGATGCCCTGGAGACTCACACCCGCAGAATGTTGGAGCTCGAGGCCGAGTTCCGCACTCGCTTCCCGGAGCGGGTCACCCCTGACCCGGCCCGGCTGCGGAGCGGGGCATGAGCACGGCAAGCCTGCTCGCCGGACCGAAGGCCCCGCCTTTCCGGCGGTTCGGGCTGGCGGACTTCCTGCAGTCGGCGCTGACGTCGGGCACCGACGACGACGTCGTACAGATCGCGGCAGCCCGGCCGGTCGACCGACGGGACCGGTTCGCGACGTTGCTGAGCATCTACCGCCTGTCCACCGCGTCGGTCCACGAGCTCGGCGCGGCCGCGGTCTTCCAGAGCCATCCCGCCGTCGCCGCCATCAAGCAGCGCTGCGAGCGCGACTGGCTGGCCGAGCTGGACGGGTTGGTCGTGCCACCGGACATCGCGTCGCGCGATCCGCGTGACGCGATGCGTGCCATCGCCGCCCGCGACCGGCTACCCGCGATCTACAAGTGGCTGGCTCGTGACGCGTCGTGGGCGGAGATCGTGCAGTTCCTCGCTCTGGAAGGCGGGCCGGACGGCGGCTTCGACGACTTGGTCGCGGCCTGCCAGATCGGCCTGGCCGGCCGGGCGAAGCTCGAGCTCGCGACGAACTACTGGGACGAGATGGGCAACGGCGATGCCGCGGCCGTCCACACGACGTTGCACCAGGAGCTTGCCGCAGCGCTCGCGCTTCCCGAGCTCCCGCTGGCAGACCAACCGACCATCGCCCTCGAACGTTCTGCGCTGGGCGGGCTGCTCACCACCAACCGTTGGCTGCAGCCCGAGGCACTCGGCGCGCTCGGCCTGATCGAGCTGCAGGCCGGTCCGCGTTGCCGGCTCGTGCTGCAGGGCCTCGAACGCTGCGACGCGCCGGCGGCGGCCTTCCCGTTCTACCGGGTTCACGCCGAGGTCGACCCTCGGCATGGCCGGGACTGGCTCGACAACGCCATCGCTCCCATCGTCGAGGAGCTGCCGCAGTGGGGTCCGCGGATCGTCCGCGGGGCGTACTGGCGCGGCCAGATCAACGCCATGTTCTTCGACGAGGTCGCCCGAATCCTCGGCGTCAGCGTCCCAGCCGCAGCGCAGGCACAGACATGAAGGCGGTCGTCTGGCAGGGCAAGCGCGACGTACGGGTCGAGCAGGTCGCCGATCCGGTGATCCAGGAGCCGAACGACGCCATCATCCGCGTCACCTCCACCAACATCTGCGGCTCCGATCTGCACCTGTACGAGACGCTCGGCGCCTTCATGGACAGAGGCGACGTGCTCGGCCACGAGGCGATGGGAGTGGTCGAGGAAGTCGGAGCGCAGACCGGAGACCTCCAGGTCGGCGACCGCGTGGTCATCCCGTTCCAGATCTCGTGCGGCAGCTGCTACATGTGCGGCCTGGAGCTCTACACGCAGTGCGAGACGACACAGGTCCGCGAGCAGGGAACCGGCGCCGCGCTGTTCGGCTACTCCAAGCTCTATGGTCAGGTCGCGGGTGGCCAGGCCGAGTACCTGCGCGTGCCGCAGGCCCAGTTCACCCACATCAAAGTGCCCGAGGGTCCGGCCGACGAGCGGTTCGTCTACCTCTCCGACGTGCTGCCGACCGCCTGGCAGGCGGTGGAGTACGCCGGGGTGCCCGACGGCGGCACCGTCGTCGTACTCGGCCTCGGCCCGATCGGTGACATGTCCTGCCGGATCGCCGCCCATCGCGGCTACCGGGTCATTGCCGTGGACCTGGTCGCCGAGCGGCTCGAGCGCGCGCGGGCGCGTGGCGTCGAGGTGCTCGACCTCGACGATCACGACGAGCTCGGCGAGTCGATCCGGGAGATGATCGACGGTCGCGGGCCCGACAGCGTGATCGACGCGGTCGGCATGGAAGCCCACGGCTCGCCGCGAGCCCGGTTCATGCTGCAGATGGCTTCGCTGCTTCCTGACCCGGTCGCTGCCACGTTGACCAAGACCGCCGGGGTCGACCAGCTCGCCGCGCTGTATTCGGCAGTCGACATCGTCCGCCGCGGCGGGACGATCTCGCTGTCCGGTGTGTACGGCGGGATGCGTGACCCGATTCCGATGATGGTGCTGTTCGACAAGCAGGTGCAGCTGCGGATGGGGCAGGCGAACGTCAAACGGTGGGTCCCGCAGATCATGCCGCTGCTCGACGACCGCGACGTCCTCGGCGTGGAGTCCTTCGCCACCCACACCCTGCCGCTGGACGAGGCACCGGGTGCGTACGAGATGTTCCAAGAGAAGAAGGACGGCGCGGTCAAGGTCGTCCTCAAACCCTGACCGATCATGGGTGAGGTGGCGACGCCGGACCTGGCGGAGTACCGACAAGCGCTGGTGCGTGACCGCGACACGACGGCGGCGCAGCTCGATCGGCTCCGCCGCGACCTCGACGAGATCTTCCGCGCCGCGGCGGACGTGGCGGTCGACGACGAACACGACCCGGAGGGCGCGACCATCGCCTACGAGCGGTCGCGGACGGGCGCGCTGATCGCGCAGGCGGAAGCCCACCTCGACGAGATCGCGCTCGCGCTGCGACGGGTCGACGCCGGCACGTACGGCGTGTGCCTCGAGTGCGGTTCCCCGATCGGGTCGGCACGCCTGCTCGCCCGACCTGCCGCGCGGACCTGCGTCGCCTGCAGCTCGCGGTAGTTCTCGCCGCGCCCGGTGGCGCGTCGCGAGCAACTGAGATACTCGAAGTGTGACGGGCATGCCAGCAGGCGAGGAGCTCGCGCTCGCCGCCGACTTCCCCACGGCGACGCGCGACCAGTGGCTGAAGCTCGTCGCAAAGGTGGTCGGTGTCGATGATCCCGCTGCGGCCGAAGTCGCGCTGTCGACAACGCTGTTCGACGACGTCAGGACGCTGCCGCTCTACGTGGCGGGCGCGGACGTCGACGCCGGGCTGCCGGGTCAGGGGTCGTTCGTCCGGGGTCGAAGCGGCAGAGATTCGCTCGGCGGTTGGGACGTGCGGGTCCGCCACGACCACCCAGACCCGAAGACGACCAACGAGCAGATCCTCGAAGACCTCGAGGGCGGCGCCACGTCGATCTGGCTGGAGCTCGGTCCCTCGGGGATCGCCCTCGACGCACTGCCGGCCGCACTCGCGGAGGTCTACTTCGACCTGATCGCGGTCGCACTCGACGCCGGGCCGAGCTTCGCGCAGGCAGCAGAACAGTTCCTTGCGGTCGCCGCCGATCGCGGACGGAAGCCGGCCGAGCTGTCCGTCCGGTTCGGCGCCGACCCGATCGGCTGCGAAGCGGCCTCCGGCGTCATCGGCGATCTCGAAGCCGCCGCCGCGCTCGCGGTACGCAGCGCGCGTGAGCTGCCCGACGCGAGAGCGTTGACCGTCGACGCGTTGCCCTTCCACCTCGCCGGTGCCGACGACGCGCAGGAGATCGGCTGCTCGCTCGCGGTCGGCGCGGCCTACCTGCGCGCGATGCGCGAGGCCGGGCTGTCCGCCGACGAGGCGTTCGGCGAGATCGAGTTCCGGTACGCCGCAACCGCCGACCAGTTCCTCACGATCGCGAAGCTGCGCGCCGCGCGCGGGGCGTGGGCGCAGGTGGCGGCGAGCTGCGGCGTGACGTCGACCGCCGCCGGGCAGCTGCAGCATGCCGTGTCCTCGCCGGCGATGCTCACCCGACGTGATCCGTGGAACAACATCCTTCGAGGTGCGCTCGCGTGCTTCGCGGCCGGCGTGGGCGGGGCCGCCGCCGTGACGGTCGCCCCCTTCGACGCGGCGATCGGTTACAGCGACCGGCTGGCGCGTCGCATCGCGCGCAACACCCACGCGCTGCTCATCGAGGAGTCCAACGTCGCGCGGACGGTCGACCCGGCGGGCGGATCGTGGTATGTCGAGCAGCTCACCCGGGACGTCGCGCGCAGCGCGTGGTCGGCGTTCCAGGAGATCGAGCGCACCGGCGGCGTCCTCGAAGCGCTGCGCAACGGCTCGCTCGGCGACCGGCTCGCGCAACGGCGTACCGAACATCTGGCGGCCCTCGCCGACCACCGGGCGACGATCACCGGTGTGACCGAGTTCCCTCTCGAGGGTGAGGTCTTGCTGACCCGCGAACCGCGCCCGGCGCCGCCGACCGGCGGCCTGCCGCGGGTGCGGTGGGCGGAGGAGTTCGAGGATGGCCTCGACCGGGCGGACGAGGCGGCGTCGTGACCGCGCAATGGGAGATCCCCGACTTCACCGGCGTCGCACTCGGTGACCTCGGCCGCACCGACACCGGCGCCGACCTTGCCGGGGAGTACGGCGGCGACGACGTCTGGAGCACCCCTGAGGGCATCGACGTCAAGCCGCTCTACACCGCGGCGGACCTCGACGGCCTCGACTTCCTCTCGACGTACCCGGGTCTTGCGCCCTTCCTGCGCGGTCCGTACCCGACGATGTACGTGAACCAGCCGTGGACGATCCGGCAGTACGCCGGCTTCTCCACCGCCGAGGAATCCAACGCCTTCTACCGGCGCAACCTTGCCGCGGGGCAGAAGGGGCTGTCGGTCGCGTTCGACCTGCCGACCCACCGCGGCTACGACAGCGACCACCCGCGGGTCGCCGGCGACGTCGGCATGGCGGGCGTCGCGATCGACTCGATCTACGACATGCGGCAGCTCTTCGACGGCATCCCGCTGGACAAGATGTCGGTGTCGATGACGATGAACGGCGCGGTGCTGCCGATCCTCGCGCTCTACGTCGTCGCGGCCGAAGAGCAGGGCGTAGCGCCGGAACAGCTTGCCGGGACCATCCAGAACGACATCCTCAAAGAGTTCATGGTCCGCAACACCTACATCTACCCGCCGGCGCCGTCGATGCGGATCATCAGCGACATCTTCGGCTTCACCTCGCGGCGGATGCCGAAGTTCAACTCGATCTCGATCTCCGGCTACCACATCCAGGAAGCCGGCGCGACCGCCGATCTCGAGCTCGCCTACACCCTCGCCGACGGCGTCGAGTACATCCGCGCCGGCATGGCGTCGGGTCTCGACATCGACGCGTTCGCGCCGCGGCTGTCGTTCTTCTGGGCGATCGGCATGAACTTCTTCATGGAAGTCGCGAAGATGCGAGCCGGGCGGCTGCTGTGGGCCAAGCTGGTCAAGCAGTTCGACCCGAAGAGCGACAAGTCGCTGTCGCTGCGGACCCACTGCCAGACGTCCGGATGGTCGCTGACCGCGCAGGACGTGTTCAACAACGTCACCCGCACGTGCATCGAGGCGATGGCGGCGACGCAGGGCCACACCCAGTCGCTGCACACCAACGCCCTCGACGAGGCGCTGGCGCTGCCGACCGACTTCTCGGCGCGGATCGCCCGCAACACCCAGCTGCTGCTTCAGCAGGAGTCGGGCACCTGTCGCGTCATCGATCCGTGGGGCGGCAGCGCGTACGTCGAGCGGCTCACCTACGACCTGGCCCGCCGCGCGTGGGAGCACATCCAGGAGGTCGAAGCCGCCGGCGGGATGGCCAAGGCGATCGAGGCCGGCATCCCGAAGATGCGGGTCGAGGAGGCGGCGGCGCGCACTCAGGCGCGGATCGACTCGGGCCGCCAGCCGGTGATCGGGGTCAACAAGTACGTCGTCGTCGGCGAGGACGACATCGACGTCCTCAAGGTCGACAACCGCGCGGTGCGCGAGCAGCAGGTGGCGAAGCTTCAGCGGTTGCGCGCCGAGCGGGACGAGGCGGCCTGCCAGGACGCGCTGCGGCAGCTCACCGCAGCGGCCGGCGCGAGCTCCGACGGGTCGGACGACACGAACCTCATGGCGCTCGCGATCAACGCGGCTCGCGCCAAGGCGACGGTCGGTGAGATCTCCGACGCGATGGAGGCGGTTTTCGGGCGCTACACCGCCACGATCCATACGATCAGCGGCGTGTACCGCGGTGAGGCGGGGGCGACGTCGAGCATCGATCGCGCTCGTGAGGCGACCGACGCCTTCGAGAAGTCCGAAGGACGCCGGCCGCGGATCCTGGTCGCGAAGATGGGTCAGGACGGTCACGACCGCGGCCAGAAGGTCATCGCCAGCGCGTTCGCCGACCTCGGCTTCGACGTCGACGTCGGGCCGCTGTTCCAGACGCCGGAAGAGGTCGCACGACAGGCGATCGAGGCCGACGTCCACATCGTCGGGGTGAACTCACTCGCCGCGGGCCATCTGACGCTGGTGCCTGCGCTCAAGGCGGCGCTGGCCGAGCTCGGCCGCGACGACATCATGATCGTGGTCGGCGGCGTGATCCCGCCGCAGGACTTCCAGGAGCTTCGCGACGCCGGCGCCGAGGCGATCTTCGCGCCCGGCACCGTGATCCCCGACGCGGCGTACGAGCTGCTTCAGACGCTGGCGGCGCGCTCCGGCACAGGAGCATGACGCAGGCGGGCTCCAACACCGCCGACGTGCGGCGGTACGTCGACGGCGTCCTCGGCGGCGACCGGTCGGTCATCGCCCGGACGATCACGCTGGTCGAGTCGACTCGCGCAGACCACCGGGTGCTCGCGCAGGAGGTGCTGACCGCGCTGCTGCCGCACGCCCGCGAGGCGCGCCGGGTCGGCATCAGCGGGGTGCCCGGCGCGGGCAAGTCGACCTTCATCGACGCGTTGGGCGGGCGGCTGATCGACGACGGACATCGGGTCGCCGTACTCGCCGTCGATCCGTCTTCGACCCGGACCGGGGGGAGCATCCTCGGCGACAAGACCCGCATGGGGCGCCTCGCGACGGACCCGAACGCGTTCGTCCGCCCGTCGCCGACGGCAGGCACGCTCGGTGGGGTCGCGCGCGCGACGCGCGAGTCGATCGCGGTGATGGCCGCCGCCGGGTTCGACATCGTCCTGGTGGAGACCGTCGGCGTCGGCCAGTCGGAGACGCTGGTTGCCGAGATGACCGACAGCTTCCTGCTGCTCGCGCTTGCCCGCAGCGGTGACCAGCTGCAAGGCATCAAGAAGGGCATCCTCGAGATCGCCGACGTCGTCGCGGTCAACAAGGCCGACGGTCCGCACGAGGCGGAAGCGCAGCGCGCTGCCCGTGACCTCGCCGGCGCGCTGCGGCTGATCAGCCAGGCCTCCGACGACGAGTGGCAGACGCCGGTGCTGACCTGCAGCGCGCAGACCGGCGCCGGACTCGATGCCGTCTGGGCGACCCTCGACAAGCACTACCGCCGCCTCGCCGACAGCGGTGAGCTCGAGCGGCGCCGCAGCGACCAGCGCGTGGCGTGGATGTGGGCGTTGCTGCGGGACGCGTTGATCGACCGGCTGCGCAGTCACGACGACCTGCATCGCCTCGCCGACCGGATCGAAGGCGACGTCCGCAGTGGGGAGATCACGCCCGGCCTGGCCGCCAGCCGCCTGGCGGAGGCGTTCTTCAGCGCACGGTAGGCAGGTTCACTCGGTCTGCGCGGTCATCGCCCGCATCCGTAGCGCCTGCCGCAGCAGCGACAGTGCCATCACCGCGCCGACACCTTCGCCGGCGCGCAGCCGCAGGTCGAGCAGCGGCTCGAGGCCGAGTGCGGCCAGCACGGCGGCGTGCCCGGGCTCGTTGCTGCGATGTCCAGCGATCAGCTGGTCTTCCGAGCCGGGCCGGATGCGTGCGGCGAGCAGCGCTGAGGTGCCGGTCAGCATCCCGTCGAGGACGACGAGGCCGCCGGCGTCGGTCGCGCCGAGACAGACCCCGACCAGGAGGGCCTGCTCCGGACCGCCCAGCTCGGCCAGCAGCGCGACGACGTGCTCGCGGCGCTGCACCGGTGTACGCCGGAGTGCGGCGGTGCGTGCGAGCGCCTGCTCGATCACGTCGCGCTTGCGTCGCACCGTTGCGCTGTCGCTGGCGGCACCGCGGCCGACGACGCCGGCGACCGGCAGACCCAGCACCGCGCAGGCAACCGCGCTGGCGACCGTCGTGTTGGCGATCCCCACCTCGCCGATCGCGACCGGTCCGGCCGCCGCCGCCTCGGCGCCGATCACCTCGCCGGCGTCGATCAGGGACTCGACGTCACCGACGGACATCGCGGCCTGGTGCGCCAGATCGCCTCGCACCCCCGCCGTACGCCGGTCCTCCCAGCCGGCGAGCCGCGGGCCGTCGATGCCGCAATCGACCAGTCGCAGCGCCATCCCGGCGTCGATCGCGGCCGCCGCGCCGTGTCCGGCGCCCTCGGCGAGGGCCCGGGCCACCAAGGCCGTGGTCTGCCGGGGGAACACGCTGACGCCGAGACCGCTCGCCGGATGGTCTGCCGCGGCGATCACGAGCGTGCCGGGCGCCGACGGGTCGGTGATGGTCTGGGCGCGCAGCAACGCGTCGCCGAGCAGCCCGAGCGCGCCGGGCACCGCGAGCAAGGCGTCCTCACCGTCGCGGGCGGCGACGCGACGCAGCCGCCGTTCGGCGGAGGTGTCGACGCGGCTGCTGCGGTCGGCGGGCGTCCCGGCACCGGACTCGGACCAGCGTTCGTGGAGCACGACCGCGTCGAGCGGAAGTCGTTCCGACCACCCGTGCCGGGCCAGACCCGGTTCCGGTGGCCGCTCGTCCGGCCAACCCAGGCACAGCCAGCCGAGGGTCTCGACGCCGTCGGGGAGGCCGAGCAGCGACGCAAGCTCGGCGGGCTCGAACAACGTCACCCAGCCGATGCCGAGCCCGGCGGCGCGCGCGGTGAGCCACATGTTCTCGATCGCGCAGGCGCACGACCACAGGTCGGTGTCGGCGTACGTCGCGCGGCCGAGCACGCCGGCCGGGCGCACCCGCCGGTCGCAGCAGACGACGATGCCGACCGGAGCCTCACGAAGCCCTTCGAGCTGCAAGCCGCGAAGGTGGCTGGCGCTCACCTCGTCGAGCTGGGCCGCCTGCGCGAGTCGAGCGCGGTCCGCCATCGCGGCGGCGGTCGTCCGGGTGGCCGCGTCGCGCACCACGATGAACCGCCACGGTTGCGAATGACCGACGCTGGGGGCGGAGTGACCCGCGCTGAGCACCTGACCGACCAGCTCGTCGGCGACGTCGTCGGGGCGGAAGCGCCGGATGTCGCGTCGTGCGCCGATCACGTCGGCGAGCGCGGTACGTACCTGCGGTGGCATCGCCCACGCGGTCGGGTCGCTTGCGCGCTCGCGGCTGCTCGACCGATCACCGACGACGGGCCGCGGCCGCGGCCAGCTCGCCGTCATCGCGCGAGCCCGGGCGCGGCCGGCGGGCAGAGCTGGTCCACCAGCGGCGCCAAGTGCAGGTCCACCGCGTCCGCCAACCGGTCGAGCTGGCGGTTGCGCTCTGCCTGCCAGTCGAGGTCGGAGGTGACGAAGCGCCGTTGGCTCGCCCGGGCGACCGAGTCGAGAAAGCGCCGTCGGTAGCCGTCGCTGTCGAACAACCCGTGCCAGGTCGTCCCCATGATCGGACCGACCTGGCATCCTTCGTCGGCGAACAGCGCCTGGCCACCGAGGCGGGTGAGGTGACCGTGGTGGATCTGGTAGCCGTCTACGGTGCACCCGTCGGCGAGCCGCGCGCGACGCCGGGCGAGCACCTTCTCGGTCGAGAACACGGTGCGCACGGGCAGCAGTCCGAGACCGTCGACCTCACCGGCCCCGGACTCGACGGTGTCCTCGATGACCTGACCGAGCATCTGGTAGCCGCCGCAGATCCCGAGGACCGGCGCTGCGCGATGGGCGCGATCCGCCAGCACCTCGCCGAAACCGCTGCGGCGCAACCAGGTCAGGTCGGCGACGGTCGATCGAGTGCCCGGCAGGACGACGAGGTCTGCGTCGACGAGCTGTTGCGGGACGTCGGCGAAGGTGAGGACGACGCCCGGCTCGGCCGCGAGCGGCTCGAGGTCGGTGAGGTTGCTCGCCCGCGGGAAGCGCAACACGGCGATCCGCAAGAGGTCTGCCCCGACCGGTGGCTTCGGACGCGGCGCCCAGTCGGTGGCGAGGCTGTCTTCCGCGTCGAGCCGTAGCTCGGGGTCGAACGGGACGACGCCGAACACCGGCCGCCCGGTGCGCTGTTCGAGCTCGTCGATCCCGGACTTCAGGACGTCCGGGTCACCGCGGAACCGGTTGATGACGAAGCCGACGATCCGCGACCGGTCGTAGGAGTCCAGGCACTCCATCGTCCCGAGCAGCGACGCGAACGCGCCGCCGCGATCGATGTCGGTGACCACGACGACGGGAAGGTCGACGGCGTGGGCCAGCCCGAGATTGGCGATGTCCTGCGCGCGCAGGTTGATCTCCGCTGCGCTGCCGGCACCCTCTGCCACGACGACGGCGTAGCGCCGCGCCAGGTCCCGGTACGCGTCCGCCGCCAGCTGTCGGAGTGCGCTGCGGTCGGCGACGTAGTCGGCGGCATCGATGTCGCCGGCGGGGACGCCGTTGACCACGAGGTGCGCCGTACGGTCCGTGCCCGGCTTGACGAGGATCGGGTTCATCGAGACGTCGGCGACGGTCTGCGCCGCGTCGGCTTGCAGGAGCTGGGCGCGGGCGATCTCGTGCCCGGCCTCGGTGACGCCGGAGTTGAGCGACATGTTCTGCGCCTTGAACGGCGCGACGGCAATCCCTCGCCGAGCCAACGCTCGGCACAGTCCGGCCACGATCGTCGTCTTGCCCGCGTTGGAGGCAGTGCCGCAGATCAGGACGCCACGTGCCGTCACGGCTGCGCTCGCTGCATCGCGCCGAGCGCCCGGTCCAGCCGGGCGAGGCCGTCGGCGTGGGGCACGGCGATCCGGGCGAGGTCGGGTAGCCCGAAGCTGGCGCAGTCGCGGACCAGGACGCCGTACGGCGCGAGCCGCTCGCGCAGTCCCGCCGCCGGCACCAGCACCCAGTTGGCGTCGGAGGGCAGCGGCGCCAGTCCGTGGCCTCGCAGCAGGTCGACGAGCTCCGCGCGGAGTCGGGCCGTCTCCTGCGCCCAACGGTCGAGCGTCACGGTCTGCAGCAGGTCCGGCAATGCGGCGCAGGCCAGCCCGTTGACCGACCATCCGGGCTGGCGGGCCCGGCACCGTTCGACGAGTGCGGGGTCGGCCAGCAGGTAGCCGACCCGCAGTCCGGGGCAGCGCAGCAGTTTCGTCAGCGAGCCGACCACCGGTACGCCGGCGTCCCCGCGGGTCCACTGCCCGGTGGCGAGCGGGTAGAACGCCTCGTCCCACACGTCGGCGCTCTCCTGCGCCGCCGCGAGCCGCCCGGTCGGGTTGTTGGGGTTGGAGCGCCAGCGCGGCCCGGCGCCGTTGCGCGGATGCAACGCGAACTCCGGCTCGACCACCTGCCCCGAGATCTCCGCGCTCAGCAGCGAGATCGCCTCCGCGCCGCCGTTGGTGAGCAGGAGCCGTGCGGGATCGACTGCCATCAGCGTCGCCAGCGCCGAGGTCGCATCGCGCGCGTCCGGGTAGCGGTGGATCGCATCGAGGTGCTTGCGGATCACCGGCGTCGGGTCGGGTGCGACCGGGTTCATCGACTGGGACAGGTCGAGCAGCTCCTCGACCGGGATGCCGAGCGCGGCGGCCACCGCGGCCGCGTCGCCGCCATGCGCCCGAGCCGGCGGGACGGGGCTCATCGCCGTACCCGATCAACGGCGGCGACTGCGCCGAGGGAGCCCATGAGTGCCAGTGTGATGTCCCGGCACAAGGCGGTCGCTCGCCGGATGTCGCCCGGCTCCGGGCACCGGCCCGTGCCGAGGATCGGTCGGTGGTCGACGTTGCCGGCGTAGACGTTGGTCCCGCCGAGGCGGATCCCCAACGCGGCGGCGTAGGCGGCCTCGGCGACGCCGGCGTTGGGCGACGGGTGGGCCGGCGCCTGCTCGCGGACCGCAGTGACCACCGCTCGCGCGGCGGCGGGGCGTACGGCGGTGACGAGCGCGGCGGTCAGCCGCGCGGGAAGCCACGCGGCGGCGTCGTCGAGGCGGGCGCTCGCCCACCCGTAGTCGAGGTAGCGCTCGCTGCGGTGGCCCACCATCGCGTCCATCGTGTTGAGCGCGCGATGAACGAAGACGCCGCGCGCACCGCCGACCAGTGCCCACCACACCGGTGCGACGATCGCGTCGACCGTGTTCTCCGCGACCGACTCGACGACCGCGCGCGAGAGCTCGCCGGCGTCGAGGCCTGACGGGTCGCGTCCCGCGAGCGCCGGCAACAGCGAGCGCGCCCCGTCGAGGTCACGAGCCTCCAACCGGCCTGCGACCAGATCCGCGCTCCGGCGCAGCCCGCGCCCCGCGGTGCACGCCGCGGTAGCCGCGGTGACCGACGGGCACAGCCGCGCCGCCGCAATCCCGAGGCACACCCCGGCGGCGGCGTGTGCGGCTCCTGCCCGCCGGTCGGTGCGGTAGAGCCGGCGCTCCGTCGCGGTCATCGCGGTGCCGAACCACCCGACCGGGTGCCAGCGCGTCGGCGGGTCGCCGAGCGCGAGGTCGGTGAGCACGCCGAGCGCGACCGCGGCGGAGCGCTTCGGGACGGTCACCATCGCGCCGACCACAGCACCAAGCCGACCGTCTCACCGAGCACGATCTGCGCGCCGAGCACGTCGCCGGTGAATCCACCGAGCCGACGGCCGGACAACACCGACAGCAACGCCGCGGTGAGCGCTGCGGCACCGAGCGCGGCCGCGCCGTGGCCTGGCCGGTCGAGCAACGCGAGCGGAACGCTGATCACCAGACCGAGGCCACCGACTGCGATCGCAGTCGTACGTCGGGCCGGATCCTTCGGCTGGAAGCCGGCCGCCATCCCGTCGGGGCGCGCGTAGCGCCCGAGGAGCATGACGAGGGCTGCGGATGTCCGCGATGCGCACCACAGCGCGCCGACGATCCAGACCTTCGCCGGGCCGGCCGCAAACGTGGCGAACCGGGTCAGTGCCACGACCACGATCGTGAGCACCGCGAACGCACCGACCCGCGGGTCGCTCATCACCTGGAGCCGTCGTTCGCGGGGCAGTGGCGGCAGCAGCCCGTCGCCGGTGTCGGCGAGGCCATCCCAGTGCAGGCCGCCGGTCAGCACGGCGTCCGCGGCGAGCGTGATCGCCGCTGCGAGCGCGGCGGGCCAGATGTGTTGCGCCCCCACCCAGACGCCGCCGACCGCGAGCCCGACGAGCGCGCCGACGACGGGGAACCACCCGACGGTGCGCGGTGTCGGTGCGCTCGCCCGTCCGGCGACGGTGAGGAAGCTCAGCGCGGAGCGCATCAGGCGTGGCCTCGCAGGATCGCGTCGACGTCGACAGCGGCGGTTCGCAGCACACGGCCCGCGACGACCAGGAGTGTCTCGTCGGCGACCTTCGCCAGTCGTTCGTTGGCTGTGCCCATCGCGTCCTGGAAGGCGCGGCCGGCCGGCGTCGGCGGGTGCACCGCCATCCCGACCTCGTCGCTGACGACGACCGTGTCGCCATCGCGGTTTCGCAACACCTCGCACAACTCGGCGACTGCGGCATCGTCTGGTTGGTGCAGCGCGACCCACGGCCCGAGGCTGTCGAGCAGCACGGTGCCCGCGACACGGCGTAGCTGATCGGGCAGGTCGGCGGTGGCGCCGACGGTGGTCCACGTCGACGGCCGCCTCGCCTGGTGGCGGTCGATCCGGGCGGTCAGCTCCGCGTCGGCGTCGTCAGTCAGCAGCGTGGCGACGTACGTCACCGTCCCCGGCAGCCGCGCGGCCAGCGATTCGGCGACAC
>DASZRO010000048.1 GCA_035550055.1 Mycobacteriales bacterium
TCGCCGGAGTGAAAGAGCATCGAGGCACCGACGGGGTCGCCATTTCGATCGAGAACCTTGAGATCGATGGGATTGTCGGAGTTCGGCGCGGCTTCAGGAACGATGGCGCCGATCTCAACCGAAGATCCGTCAGCAAGGCGCACGCGTGTCGATGCCGGCAAGCAGTAGCGCATCGCCGCGGCCGGATCGTTGCCCGGCGAGCCGAAGTTGCCCTGTCCGTCGACCAGCGGGAGCCGCATCGCCCAGGGCTGCGCGAGGCGGACCAAGGTGTCGTAGATCGCGGAGTCACCGTGCGGGTGGTACTGGCCCATCACGTCACCGACGACGCGGCTGCACTTGGAGTAGCCGCGATCCGGCCGATACCCACCGTCGTACATCGCGTAGAGCACCCGGCGGTGCACCGGCTTGAGGCCGTCGCGGACGTCGGGCAGCGCGCGGGACACGATCACGGACATCGCGTAGTCGAGGAAGCTGCGCTGCATCTCGACTTCGAGCCCGACTGGCTCGACCCGGCCGCCGCCAGACGGGGTGGTGATCTCGGTCAAGGTGTTCCTTTCGCGGTCGTGCGACGTACGACGGACTGCCGGCGCCTACTCAGATGTCCAGGAACCGGACGTCCTTGGCGTTGCGAGTGATGAAGGACCGACGCGCCTCGACGTCCTCGCCCATCAAGACGCTGAACATCTCGTCGGCCGTCGCCGCGTCGTCGAGGCTGACCTGCAGGAGCACCCGGGTCTCGGGGTTCATCGTGGTCTCCCACAGCTCCTCGGCGTTCATCTCGCCGAGCCCCTTGTAACGCTGGATGCCTTCGTCCTTCGGCAGCTTCTTGCCGGCTGCGGTGCCGGCCTCGATCAGGCCGTCGCGCTCACGGTCGGAGTAGGCGTAGTCCGGCTCGTTCGGCTTGTTCCACTTCAGCTTGTACAGCGGCGGCGAGGCGAGGTAGACATGGCCGGCTTCCACCAGCGGCTTCATGAACCGGAACAGCAGCGTGAGCAGCAAGGTACGGATGTGCTGGCCGTCGACGTCGGCGTCGGCCATCAGGATGATCTTGTGGTAGCGCAGCTTCGCGATGTCGAAGTCGTCGTGGATGCCGGTGCCGAGCGCGGTGATCAGCGCCTGGACCTCGGTGTTCTGCAGCACCCGGTCGATGCGGGCCTTCTCGACGTTGATGATCTTGCCGCGGATCGGCAGGATCGCCTGGAACACCGGGTTGCGGCCGCCTTTCGCCGAACCGCCCGCTGAGTCGCCCTCGACGATGTAGAGCTCGCACTCCTCCGGGTTGGTCGACTGGCAGTCGGCGAGCTTGCCGGGCAGCCCGCTGGACTCCAGCAACCCCTTGCGCCCGCGAGCGAGGTCGCGCGCCTTGCGCGCCGCGACCCGGGCCTGCGCGGCCTGCGCCGCTTTGGAGACCACGATCTTGCCTTCGCGCGGGTTGCGCTCGAACCACGACGCGAGCCAGTCGTTGCACGCCTTCTGCACGAACGACTTGGCCTCGGTGTTGCCGAGCTTGGTCTTCGTCTGTCCTTCGAACTGCGGTTGCGCGAGCTTGACGGAGACGATCGCGGTCAGCCCCTCACGGATGTCGTCACCGGTGAGGTTGTCGTCTTTCTCCTTGAGGATCTTCTGGTCACGGGCGAACTTGTTGACCACCGTGGTCAGCGCCGCCCGGAACCCCTCCTCGTGGGTGCCGCCCTCGTGGGTGTTGATCGTGTTGGCGAAGGTGTAGACCGACTCGGCGTACGTCGAGTTCCACTGCATCGCGACTTCGAGAGCCATGCCCTCGCCGTCGTTGTTGAAGTGGATGACGGAGTCGTGGACCGCGGTCTTCGTCGCGTTGAGGTGCTTGACGAAATCCTCGAGCCCGCCCTTGTAGAGGAACAGGTTCTCGACCGGCACCTCGTCGCGCTCGTCGCGCAGCGTGATCGACAGGCCGGCGTTGAGGAACGCCATCTCCTGCAGCCGGCGCGCCAGCGTCTCGTAGGAGTACTGCGTCGTCTCGAAGATCGCCGGGTCGGCCCAGAACGTCACCGTCGTCCCGGTGTCCGTCGTCGGCTCGCCGCGCTCGAGCTGGCCTTCCGGCTTGCCGCCGTCGACGTAGGCGCGGAACCAGTTGAACCCGTCCTTCTTGATGTCCACCTCGAGCCGGGTCGACAGCGCGTTCACCACGGAAGCGCCGACTCCGTGCAGGCCGCCCGACACCGCGTAGGACTTGCCGTCGAACTTCCCGCCGGCGTGCAGCGTGGTGAGGATGACGTCCACGGCGGGCTTCTTCTCGACCGGGTGCTTGTCCACCGGCATGCCGCGCCCGTTGTCGGACACGCTCACCGCGCCGTCGGCGCGCAAGGTGCAGAAGATGGTGTCCGCGTGACCGGCCAGCGCCTCGTCGACCGCGTTGTCGACGATCTCGTAGACCAGGTGGTGCAGCCCGCGCTCGCCGGTGGAGCCGATGTACATGCCTGGGCGCTTCCGCACCGCCTCGAGACCCTCGAGGACGGTGATGGATTTAGCGTCGTAGGTCAACGTGCGCTCCCCTGGGGCGTGGGCGACAAACCGGCACATCCGCAAACCCGGGCACACGGCGAGAAAGCGCTGTGCGCCCGGAACCAGGGATGCTTGGTTCAATCCTACCCTCGCCCGGGGTCAGAACTGGCCGTTTCAGGCACCTGTGGAGGGTCGTGGCGCGCAATCCCCCTCGGTCCAATGTCCCCCCACGCGGGACGAGGTCACCGAGAGGCGTACGACGCGATCAGGGCGGCCGGTTGCACCCTAACCGGCGGCAGCGACGGCGCCGCGGTCATCCGTAGGTGTCGCGGGGCCCCCGACCCATCACCCGCAGCGGCCCGTGACGCCAGTCCGGCGCGGTCGGACCGCGCACTTTCAGCTTGGTGACCACGCCCGGTCCGACCTCGGCGACGATGCGCGCCATCAGCTGTCGCGACATCAGCCGCAGCTGGGTCGCCCACGCCGTCGACTCGGCGATGCAGGTCAGCTCACCGTCGACCAGCCGGTCGGGCTTGCAATGAGCCGCGATGTCCTCGCCGACGATCTGCGCCCACCGCGGCAACAGCCCCGCGGCCGTCAGCGTGCGCTCCCAGTCCCGGTCCCGGACCAGCTCGTTGACCAGCCCGCCGAGCAACGCCGGGTCGCGGGGGTCCGGCCCGGCTCCGCTCCACCTGGACTCGGCCCCCTGGCGCGGCTGGGCCTTGCGGACCGGTTTGGTACGCCGGGCCCGGTCCAGCAACCGCCGCGCCGGGTCGGCCGCCGCGCCGGCCGGTGGCTGCGGCTGCGGCCCCGAACCCGCGCCGTCCTCAGCGGACACGGCGCACCTGACCGGCGGCGACGTCGACTCGGGCGCCGACGAGCTGTTCCGGCACGTCGCCGGCGACCGCCGCGGTGATCAGCACCTGTTCGGCCGGTGCGACGAGCTCGGCGAGTGAGGCGCGACGTGCCGCATCCAGCTCGGCGAACACGTCGTCGAGGATGAGGACGGGCTCCCCGCCGTCGGCGCGGAGCAGGTCGTATCCCGCCAGGCGCAGGGCGAGCGCGAGCGACCACGACTCGCCGTGACTGGCGTAACCACGCGCCGGGAGCCCACCGATCGAGAGCAGCAGGTCGTCGCGATGCGGCCCGACCAACGTCAGCCCGCGGTCGAGCTCGGCGTCCCGCTTGGCCGCCAGGGCCGCGGTCATCGCCGCCGACAGCAGCTCGCGGTCGGTCGTCCCGACGATCTCGGGTGCGACCGAGGAGCTGTAGTCGATCGCGGTCGGCCCGCCACCGCCGCTGACCGCGGCGTAGGCCTTGTCCAGCAAGGGGCGCAACGCGTCGACCATCGCGTGACGGCCGGCCAGCAGCGCCGCGCCGGCCTCGGCGAGGTGGGCGTCCCAGACGTCGAGCGTGCGCAGCTCGGCGCCGGCGCGCCGTGCCGAGCCGGCAGACTTCAGCAGCGCGTTCCGCTGCTTCAGCACGCGGTCGTAGTCCGAGCGCACCGCCGCGTATCGCGGCGACCGGGCGACCAGCAGGTCGTCGAGATAGTCGCGGCGGCCCGCCGGGTCACCTTTGACGATCGCCAGGTCCTCCGGCGCGAACAGCACCGTGCGCAACGTGCCGAGCAGGTCGCGGGCCTTGGGCAGCGCCGCGCCGCCGCGGCGCGCCCGGTTGGCCTTGCCCGGCGTGATCTCCACCTCGAGCAGCACCTCGCGGGCGTCCTGGACGACGACCCCGCGCACCACCGCGCGCTCGGCGCCTTCGCGAACCAACGGCGCGTCCTGGGCGACCCGATGGCTGCCGAGCGTGGCGAGGTAGCCGATCGCTTCGATCAGGTTGGTCTTGCCCTGGCCGTTGGGCCCGACGAAGGCGGTGATCCCGGCGTCGAGGTCGAGGTCGACCTGCGGGTAGGAGCGGAAGTCTGTAGCGGACAGCTTCGCGACGTACATCAGCCGGATATGCTGTCCGCTGCCGACGACGGCCCACTCGACCCGTCCGTCGACTCGACGGCGTGCCCGCCGAACTGCGCTCGCAGCGCGGCAACCATCTTCATCGCCGGCGAGTCCTCCTGCCGGGAGGCGAACCGGGCGAACAGCGCGGCGGTGATCACCGGCATCGGTACGGCGTGGTCGATCGCCGCCTCCACCGTCCAGCGACCTTCCCCGGAGTCCTGCGCGAAGCCCTTGAGCTTCGCCAGGTGCTCGTCCTCTTCCAGCGCGCGGACGGCGAGGTCGAGCAGCCAGGACCGTACGACGGTCCCCTTCTGCCACGAGGCGAAGGTCGAGCGGACGTCGGTGACGAGGTCGGTTGCTTCCAGCAGCTCCCAGCCCTCGGCGTACGCCTGCATCATTCCGTACTCGATGCCGTTGTGGACCATCTTCGTGAAGTGGCCGGCGCCGACCTTGCCGGCGTGGACGAAGCCGGACTCCGGATCGGGTCGCAACGCGTCGAACACCGGCATCATCCGCTCGATCGATGCGTCGTCGCCGCCGGCCATCAGGCCGTAGCCCTCGGTCAGGCCCCACACGCCGCCGGACACGCCACAGTCGACGAACCCGATGCCCTTCTCGGCGAGCGCGACGGAGTGCAGCTGGTCGTCGGTGTAGCGCGAGTTGCCGCCGTCGACCACCAGGTCCCCGGCGTCGAGCAGCTCGCCGAGCGCGGCGATCGACTCACTCGTCGGCTTGCCGGCCGGGACCATCACCCACACCGCCCGCGGCTTTGCCAGCGCGGCGACGAGCGCCTCGAGGCTGTCGACGTCGCGGCCGGAGTCCGGTGAGAGGTCGTAGCCCACCACGTCGTGGCCGGCGCGGCGCAGCCGCTCGACCATGTTCTTGCCCATTCGGCCGAGGCCGATCATTCCCAGCTGCATGGCGCTGTCCTACCCGACGCAGATGTCAGGACGCCAGACGAACCGGCATCAGCAGGTAACGATGATCGGTCGCGCCGTCAGCGTCGGCCTTGCCGGTGAGCACGGCCGGCTTGGTCGGGCCGGTGAACGACAGCGCTGCCTCGTCGGAGTCCAGCGACCCGAGCCCGTCGAGTAGGTACGTCGGGTTGAACGCGATGGTCAGCGGCTCGCCTTCGAACTGCGCCGGCAGCGACTCGGTGGCCGCCGCGTCGTCGAGCCCGCCGGCCTCGAGGGTGATGCCGTCAGCGGACAGCGACAGCCGGATCGGTGAGGTGCGCGACGCGACGAGCGCCACCCGGCGTACCGCGTCGGTCAGCGCCGCGGCGTCGACGGTCGCAACACCCGAAGAGGTCTCCGGCAGCAGCGAGCGGTACTTCGGAAACTCGCCGTCGAGCAGCCGGCTCGTGGTCGAGCGCTCGCCGCCGGCCAGCCCGATCAGGCCTTCGCCCGCGGCGGCGTTCGACAGCGCGATGGACACGTGTGCGCCCGACGTCAGCGACTTCGCCGCCTCGGCGAGCGTCCGCGCCGGGACCAGCGCCGTCGCCTCCATCGAAGGCTCCTCCGGCTGCCAGCGCAACGTGCGCACCGCCAGCCGGTAGCGGTCGGTAGCGGCGAGGGTCATCTGCTCGCCGTCGATCTCGACCCGGATGCCGGTGAGCACCGGCAGCGCGTCGTCGCGACCGGCGGCGACCGCCACCGCGGCGACCGCCGCGGCGAACGCGTCACTGCCGACGCTGCCCGACACCGACGGCATCTCCGGCAGCGACGGGTACTCGTCAAGCGGCAACGTCGGCAAGGTGAACCGCGAGGACCCGCAGGTCAGCACCACCCGGCTGCCGTCGGTCGCGAGGTCGATCGGCTGCGGCGGCAGGCTGCGGGTGATCTCGGCGAGCAGCCGGCCGGGAATCAACACCGACCCGGCCTCGGCGACCGTGACGTCGAGGTCGGCCTGCGCCGAGACCTCGTAGTCGAAGCCGGACAGCCGCACGCCGGAGCCGGCGGCGGCCTCGGCATCGATGCGCAGCCCCGACAACACGGGCAAAGCGGCCTTCTGCGGCAGGATGCGCGTGGCCCACGCGACGGCGTCGGCGAATGCGTCACGTTCGACTCGGATCTTCACTGGTCTCGCCTTCTCTCGTAGGTGGTCCCTACGCAACTGCGGTGCTGGGCAATCCACATGGTGATAAGCGGTTGGTCAGACAAGTTTGAGGTCAGCTGGTGGTCGTAATAAGGCCGGTGGATGTTGGTGACAACCGGTGAAGCCCCAGGTCAGCGCGGCATGTCGCGTCCCGAAGCGGTGTGGACGACCCCGCCGAAGCTGTGAAGACGGTGGGGATGACGCGGGCCGGCCGGCTGATTGGACGAAGTACGACGGAAACGTCCACAGCGTTGTCCCCAGGTTGTGTACGGAGCGAAACCGAGCCCCACGGCGTGCTCATGCCCGGGCCTGGCTCTTGATCCGGTTCGTGAGCTCGCTGACCTGGGTGTAGACCGATCGGCGCTCGGCCATCAGAGACCGGATCTTGCGGTCGGCGTGCATCACCGTGGTGTGGTCACGCCCGCCGAAGTGCTGTCCGATCTTCGGCAGCGACAGCTCGGTGAGCTCACGGCACAGGTACATCGCGACCTGACGCGCCTGGACGAGCACTCGGCTGCGCGACGAGCCGCACAGGTCTTCCATCGAGATCGAGAAGTACGCCGCGGTCTGGGCCATGATCGTCGACGCGGTGATCTCGGGACCGGCCGCGTCCGCGATGAGGTCCTTGAGCACGATCTCGGCGAGCGCCAGGTCCACGGCCTGCCGGTTGAGGCTGGCGAACGCGGTGACCCGGATCAGCGCGCCTTCGAGCTCGCGGATGTTCGAGGAGATCTTGCTGGCGATGAACTCGAGCACGTCCGGGGGAGCGTCGAGGCGCTCGGCGGCGGCCTTCTTGCGCAGGATCGCGATCCGGGTCTCGAGCTCAGGGGGTTGCACGTCGGTGATCAGGCCCCACTCGAACCGGTTGCGCAGCCGGTCCTCCAGCGTGACCAGCTGCTTCGGCGTGCGGTCGGAGGAGATGACGATCTGGCTGTTCGCGTTGTGCAGCGTGTTGAACGTGTGGAAGAACTCTTCCTGCGTCTGCTCTTTGTTCTCCAGGAACTGGATGTCGTCGACGAGCAGTACGTCGATATTGCGGTAGCGCTTGCGGAACATCTCGCCGCGCCCGTCACGGATCGAGTTGATGAAGTCGTTGGTGAACTCCTCCGAGCTCACGTAGCGCACCCGGCTGCCGGGCACGAGGGCTCGGGTGTAGTGGCCGATCGCGTGCAACAGGTGGGTCTTGCCCAGTCCGGAGTCGCCGTAGATGAACAGCGGGTTGTACGCCTTGGCCGGCGCCTCGGCGACCGCGACCGCCGCCGCGTGCGCGAACCGGTTGCTCGAGCCGATGACGAAGGTCTCGAACTGGTACTTCGGGTTGAGCCGGTCCGACTCACCGCGTTTGGCGATCGAGGTCGGCGGCGGCAGTGGCTCGTCGTCGACCGGGTACGGGTCCTCTTCGACCACGTCGGCAGGTTGCGACGCCTCGCCGGTCGGCTCGCTCGACTCCGACTCGACGGTGACCGCTACCCGGACGTCCTGAGCGAGCTCGCGCGACAGCGCGTCGACCACCAGCGGGCGCAACCGGGTGTCGAGCACGTCGCGCGCGAAGTCGTTGGGCGTTGCCAGCACCACGGTGTCCTGCACCAGTGCCAACGGCTTGGTCAGGCGCAGCCAGGCGCGTTGCTGGGCGGAGACCACGTCCTCGCCAAGTCCGGCTATCGCTCGGGTCCAGACAGCGTCGAGATCGAGGACCTGGTCGGACAATGGGCGCTCCTCCGGCAGGTACGGGCGAAATCCAGGCGTCTTGCGACGGTCGTGCAGCAATTCCTAGCGTCGGCGGGGACCTCGTCCACACCGCCATCCACAGACTGTGGATCTTCGTGCGAAGAGCTACCAGGGGAAGGACCGGCGGCGAAACGCTAACAGCCGGTGACGGGCGCTTCAACCGCTACCGGCGTGTTGCCTTGACACGTCTCGATCTGGCGACCGGAGCTGCTCGTTTGACCCGCTTCACACCCCCCCGTACCTTGGCTGAGCGCGTCATGCGTGCGCAGGTCGGTACGTGCCTGCCGCATGCGGGAAATCGCGCCACCAGTCCTGCAGCCGAACGGGTTGCAGCTACCCGTGTGAGGCACAAGTGAGCAAGCGGACGTTCCAGCCGAACAACCGTCGTCGTGCGAAGACGCACGGCTTCCGGCTTCGGATGCGCACGCGTGCCGGCCGCGCGATCCTGTCGTCGCGTCGCCGCAAGGGCCGCGCGTCGATCTCGGCCTAAGAGCCTCGCACGTGCTGGCGCGGCCGTTGCGGCTGCACCGCCCCGCGGAGTTTCGCCTGGTCACCCGGCAGGGACGGCGAGTGAGCGAGCCGGGGCTGGTGCTGCATGCCCACCGGGCCGACGACGCCGCGACCAGGGTCGGTTTCGTCGTCGGCAAGGTGGTCGGCCCCGCGGTCACGCGTAACCGAGTGCGTCGCCGCCTCCAGCACTTGCTCGCGGCGCGGCTGAACAAGCTGCCGGCGGGAGCGCGCCTGGTGGTGCGCGCCACGGCGACGGCGGCCGGTCGCAGCTCGGCGGCGCTGGCCGAGTCCCTGGACCGGGCCTTGGCGAAGGCCTACCCGTGAGCGCGCCCGCGGCGGTTGCGGTGCCGGCCCGACGTACCGGTTGGTTCGCGGCGGCCCTGCTCGCTGTGCTCACCGGTTACCAGCGGTGGGTTTCGCCCCTGTTTGTCCCCCATTGTCGGTTTCATCCGTCGTGTAGCAGCTACGCGATGGCCGCCGTCGCCGAGTACGGCGCACTGCGCGGGGGCTGGCTGGCGCTGCGCCGCATCGGCCGTTGCCATCCCTTCCACGCCGGCGGTTACGACCCTGTTCCGGAACGGATGACCCGATGAGCTTCCTGAATCCGCTCTACAACGCGGTCGCCTGGCTGCTGGTGCACATCCACAGCGGGCTCGCCCACATCGTCGGGTCGAGCGCGGCGTGGTCGCTGTCCATCGTCGTGCTGACGGTGGCGATGCGCCTGGTGCTGTTCCCGGTCTTCGTCAAGCAGATCCGCAGCCAGCGCGCGATGCAGGCCGTCCAGCCGAAGATGAAAGAGCTGCAGACCAAGTACAAGAACGACAAGGAGAAGCTCAACCAGGAGATGATGGCGCTCTGGCGCGAAGCCGGGGTCAATCCGCTGTCGGGCTGCTTGCCGCTGCTGTTGCAGATCCCGATCTTCATCTCGCTGTTCCACACACTCAAAGAGATCAAGCCGATCTCCACGACCTGCAACTCGCATCTGGTGAGCTGCTACAAGGGGCAGCAGGGCTTCCCGCAGCTCGACGTGTTCCACGCGGCCCACGCGAAGCTGTTCGGGATCGTGCCGATCTCGGCGTCGTTCAAGACCAGCAGCGCGGTCCTGCACGCGCTCGGTGGCAGCCAAGGATCGACACGTGCGCTGTGTCTGATCCTCACCGTGATCATGGGCGCCACCACGTTTATCACCCAGCGTCAGCTGATGGCCCGCAACGGCCCGGTGGCCGACTCCCAGCAGGCGCAGACGCAGAAGATCATGCTTTACATCTTCCCGTTGTTCTTCCTGATCTACGGGTTCTACTTCCCGGTCGGTGTGCTGCTCTACTGGCTGACCACCAACCTGTGGAGCATGGTTCAGCAGTACGCCGTGATCCACCGGATGGATGTCGCGCCGGCCGGCGGCCCACCGGTGGCCCCGAGCGGCCCGCGCCCGGGCGCCAAGCCGATCCAGCCCCGCGGCGGCTCGAAGCCCGCTCCGCAAGCCCCACCGCCGAGCGGTCCCCCGCCGGGCGCCAAGCCCAACCGTTCTCCCGGTGACGTGGTGCTG
>DASZRO010000049.1 GCA_035550055.1 Mycobacteriales bacterium
GATGGTGGATGAGACGACGACTGCGGCCAAGGAGATCTCGGTGGCCACGCAGCAGCAGCGTTCGGCGTCTGATCAGGTGGTCTCGGCGATGACCCAGGTCTCGGACGTGTCTCGCCAGTACGCGGTCGGGTCCAAGCAGGCTGCGGCGGCCGCCGCGCAGCTCAACAACCTCGCAGCCGAGCTCCGCGCCTCGATCGCCCAGTTCAAGGTCGCCTAGGTTTCCCTACGCCGAGCCCAACGTAGTTGGTCCTTCAGCAGGGGTTGAAAGACCAACAGCGTTGGGCTCGGCGGGGCTGGGGCCGACAGCCCGCTAGAGGGGCAAGAGCGGCGGCAGAGCGCGGCGGTCCACGACGGCGGCGCCGACCTCCCGGCGCAGCGCGGCGCTCGAGCCGAGCAGCGCATCGAGCAGCATCGTTCGCTTCAGGTAGCGGTGGAACGGGTGCTCGCTGGTGAAGCCCATCCCGGCGAGGACCTGCTGGGCGTGCTTGGCCACGGTCCTGGCAGCGGTTCCGGCGGCGATCTTCGCCATCGTCGCGGCGAACGGGGTCCGATCGGACCAGCCGGCATCCAGCACCGCTTCGGCGCCCTCGACCGCGACGAGGGACTCGGCGAGCTTGTGGCGGACGGCCTGGAACGAGGCGATCGGCCGGTCGAACTGGCTTCGGCTGACCGCGTGCTCTCGGGCGAGACCGAGCATGGCCCGGGCAGCGCCGGTGAGCTGCTGGGCGAGGGCGAGCTGACCCGCGGCGACGACCTCGTCCCAGGACACCGCCTTGATCTCGCTCACCGTCACCTGGCCGTGCACCGCACGCCAGCCGCCGCCCGGGTCGATGCCGTGCACCGGCGTCGGCTCGACCGCACCGGCCGGCAGCCGGCACAGGAAATGCTGCTTGCCGCCGTCGACGACGACCAGGACTTCGGTCGCCGTGTCGACCCGCGCGCTCGCCAGTCCGCGGATGGTCAGCTGGGCGCGGTCGTACGTCGCGGGCGGTGTGTGCCTGCCGATCGGCGGGAGCACGACCGCGCGTTCGGTGGACGGGTCGAGACCCAGCGCGAAGGTGAGCACGTCGTCGAGTGCGCTGGAGCCAGCGTTCAGCTCGCCGAGTACGCCGAACACCGCGCGGGTCGCGGCGGCGGGATCGTCAGCCAGGGCGGCCCGCCAGTCCATCGCGGCGAGCGCTTCGTCGACGCCGTCCTCCTGACGCGTCAGGGACTGCCGGAACGCGTCGGTGAACAGCCGAAGCTCCGCACTGTCCATCACGAGACCGGGCCCATCAGGCGTCGGCTCCCAGGTCGAGGAGGCGCCGCGCCACGATGTTGCGCTGCACCTCCGAGGTGCCGCCGTAGATCGTCGCCGCCCGGGAGTAGAGGAACTCGGCCCGCCAGTCGTTGCTGCGTACGTCGTCTGCGAGCAGGACCTGCTCGGGCACGGTTGCGGCGACCAGGTCGTAGACCAGCTGCTCGGCGGTGCCGAGCAGGATCTTGTCGATCGAGGTCTCGGCGCCGAGCTTCTCGCCGCGGGCAAGCCGGTGCTGCGTGGCGCGCGAGCGCGCCCGGAAGGCATAGAGCGCTTCGACGACGGCACCGAGGTCGCGTGGTTCGAGCAGCTCGGGGTCGGCGGTCTCGACGAGGCGTTGCAGCCGTTGCGAGAGGTACGCGCCACGCAACCACAGCGACGTGCTGCGCTCGTACGGCAGCAGGTCCATGGCGACGGCCCAGCCGTCACCCTCGTTGCCGAGGGTGCGCTCGGCGGGAACCTCGACGTCGTCGAAGAAGACTTCGCAGAACTCGTCCACGCCGTGCATCGTGCGCAGCGGTCGCACGGTGATGCCGGGGGAGTCCATGTCGACGAACAGCGCGGTGATGCCCTGGTGCCGCGACGCCGCGTCACCGGTCCGGGTCAGCAGCACGCACCGCTGCGCGAACTGCGCGTAGCTGGTCCACACCTTCTGCCCGTTGACCCGCCAGCCGGTGCCGGTCCGGGTGGCCGCGCACGTCAGCGCGGCGAGGTTGCTGCCGGTCGACGGCTCGGAGAACCCTTGGCACCAGGTCTCGTCGCCGCGCAGCAACAGCGGAACCATCTGCGCCGCCAGATCACGGGAGGCGAAGCCGATCATCGTCGGGGCGAGCACCTCGGTCATGCAGTAAGGCCCGGGCTGCACCAGGTCGCGCATGACCAGGGTCTCGGCGAGACAGGCGCGGCACAGGTTGTCACCGCCGAGCCCGCCGACCTCCGCAGGCCAGCCCCACCGTGCCCAGCCTGCGTCGTAGGTCAGCCGCTTGACCTTGTTGACCTGCGCGACGTGATCGGCGAGCGAGGCGGTCGCGCCGTGGGCCGGACGCAGCTCGTCGAGGTTGGCCTCCAGCCACGCCTCGAGTCCGTTGCGGAACTCGGTCAGCTCCATCGCAGGCAGGCTAGGCGCCGGCACCCGGCGCCGGCCGGCGAGGGTCGTGGGCCTTGCCCGCGTCGCGGGCGCCACTGCGCCGCAGGAACGTCATCGAGCGGGTCGCCAGCCGCCAACCGTCGGCGGTACGCCGGTAGGTGTCGGTGTACCAGCCGATGCGCATGTCGTGGTTGGACTGGTCGACGAAGCACAGAGGCTGCATGCCGGTGCCTTCGTCCCCGTCGAGGGCGAGCTGAGGTGGCCCGACCATGAACAGCCCCTTCGGTGCCGCCGCGACCAGCGCCGGGAAGTCGGCGAGGGCGTAGACCTCACCGAACGCGCTGTAGGTGCCATCCGGTGTGAACACTTCGACCACCGACGCGACGTCGTCGCGGGTCATGCCGACGGCGTACTTCGCGAGCAGCTGCTCGAGCTCGATGACGTCCTCGACCGGCAGGGTAGGCATCACTAGTCCTCGTATCCGTAGATGACGTGCACGGTAGGCGTGGTCGGCACCGACTGGCAGGTCAGGATCCAGCCGTCAGCCACCTCGTCGTCGAACAGCGCGTCGTTGACGTGCATCTTGACCTCGCCTTCGACCAGCTTGGCCATGCAGGTCGCGCAGTTGCCGGCTTCGCAGGAGAACGGCGGCGTCATGCCCATCTGCCGGGCGGTCTGCAGGATCGTGGCGCCCGGGTGATGGGTAGTGGTGGCGGTCCTGCCGTCGACCTCGATCGTCACCTGCGCTCGGTCGCCGGTGTCCGCGGTCGGTGCGGCGTACGCGGCGGCCTGCTCGGCGTCGTCGGCCGGCGTCACGGTGAACCGTTCGATGTGGATCCGTTGCTGCGGCACCCCGCGGGTGAGCAGCGTCGACTCGACCAGGTCCATGAACGGCGCCGGCCCGCAGATGAACACGTCGGCGGTGAGCGCGGCGTCGATGAACGGCTCGATGTCGGCCGCGGTGACGAAGCCACGGTCGCTGTCGAGGTGATGGGTGGTGAGCAGTCGTCCGGGATAAGTCGCGGCGAGCTCGTCGAGCCCGTTGTCGAAGATCACCGAGTCCACGTCACGGTTGGCATACAGCAACTGCGCGTTGCGGCTCGTGGTGGCGAGCGCGGTCTTGAGGATCGAGTAGATCGGGGTGATGCCGCTGCCCGCCGCGAACGCGACGAGGTTGCGGTCCTGCGGACCGAGTCGGAACACGCCGGCCGGGACGCTGGAGTCGATCGAGTCGCCCTCGTGCAGCGAGTCGTTGATCCAGTTGGACACCGCTCCGTCGGGCACCCGCTTGACGACCACGGTCAGCTCGTCGTCGACCGCCGGTGCCGAGGACATCGAGTAGGAGCGGTAGAAGGTCCGATCGCCGATCGGCACCCGGAAGGTGACGAACTGCCCGGCTTCGTAGCGGAACGCGGTCGCCAGGGCAGGCGGGACGTCGAGGGTGTACGACCGTGCGTCCGGGATTTCGACGCTCACCCGCTTGACCGGCAGCGGGTGGTAGCCGCGGTCATGTGAGACGCCCATAATCGGAAACGATAATCCCATTTCCGCTGCACGGTCAGGTCGTGCCGGATGAGTTCGCCCTATGGCTCCCTCCCATAGGGCAATGTGGCATTGCCCTGCCGCAGTGTCCGACTTAGCGCTTTGCCCGCGCCCGCTCGAGCGGCCAGCTAGACACGGATTATCTCGACGTGACGCTCTGCCGCGCCGACGAGGATTGCGATGTCGTCCGGATCGGATGTCAGGATCTCGTCGCCATCCTCGGCGATGAGGGCGAGTGCGGCATCGACTACGTCGCTAGTCCGCGTTGCGGCGAGCAGCTCGCCCGACAGCCGACCGAGGTCCTGATCGAGTGGGCGGACGTCGATTCCCGCCAGAGCCTGCGAAAGCCGTGCCTGACGTGGGGCTCCCCGCCACACCTGTCCGAGCACGCCGGCGTGAGTGATCGGCACTGACTGCGCAAGCAGCGCGCTCTTCAGGCGAATCCACATCGCTCGGTCGCCGCGCTCGATTGCGATGAGGCCACCGCTGTCCAGCACAAGTCTCACGCAACGCCTCGACGGGTTCGCTTCGTCGTCGCCGCGCGAGGGGTGCGGGAGCGTCGTCCGCGCACCACGACCGCGGTGGCCTGGTCGGTGCGCCTCAGGTCTGTGATCTCCGCAGGCGAAATCTCGCCAAACTGGCTCTCGTAGTCAGCAACGGCCGCGGCGAGCGCGGTCAGCCGTCGGTCACGCGCCGCCCGTGTCGCGAGCGCCTCGTTCACCCAACCACTCAGTGAGTCGGCCAGCCCCGAGGCCACGGCGTCGTTTCCTGCTGCGACCAGATCTGGGTCGACCGTGACCGTCAGCCGTTCCTTACGACCGCTCATACTCCAATGCTAACGACTGTATGACTACCATTCACTACGGATACACCGTCAGCGGTGAAGGCACCTGTCACGGATTCGTTGTCCCACCGCAACCGGATCGGCATCTCGCAGAACGCGCGCGAGTTCGGGATCCACGAGTCGATTGTGCCCGAGGCCCTTGCGTCGTCGCGGACCTAGGCCGGGTCGAACTCGATGTGCAGGGCGCTCAGGCCGCGCAGCACCCAGGTCGGCTCGTAGCTGAACCGCCGGGCGCCGGCCGGCCCGTGATGCTCCTCCGAGAGCCGGATGTTGCGCATCCGGTCGAGCACCTTCTCGACGCTGATCCGCCCCTCGGCGCGAGCCAGCGGTCCGCCAGGGCACGTGTGCGCGCCGCGCCCGAAGGCGAGATGTGACCGGCCGCCGGGGCGGCCGACACGGAACTCGTTCGGGCACTCGTAGCGCTTCGGGTCCCAGTTCGCGGCACCGTTCAGCAGCATCACCGGCGTACCGGCCTTCACTTCGACGCCGCCGATCGAGGTGGTGCGGCGCGCCAGCCGGAAGTCGGCCTTCACCGGGCTCTCGATGCGCAGCGCCTCCTCGATGAAGTCCGGGATGAGCGTGCGGTCGGCGCGCAGCTGGTCCTGCAGCTCCGGGTTCTCCGCGAGGTACTTCAGTGCGACCGCCAGCAGCCGAGCGGTAGTCTCCTGCCCGGCAGCGAACAGGAACGTCGAGCTGCGTACGACGTTCACGACGTCCGGCGTCGCGCCGTCGGGGTACTTCGCGAGGGCGAGATCGGTGAGGACGTCCGAACGCGGGTTGGCCCGCCGCTCCTCGATGTACTTCGTGAACATCTCGTCGCACCACGCCAGCGCGTTGAGCATGTTCGGGCCCTCGCTGTCGCCGAGGACGCCGGGGGTGTTGCCGTAGCCGAAGCCCTGCCGGAACGCCTCGTGGTCCTCCTCGGGCACGCCGAGGAGATCGGCCACGACGAGGAGCGCGAACGGCTGGGTGTAGGCGCGGATGAACTCGCACTTGCCGTCGGCCAGGAAGGTGTCGAGCTGGGCGTCGGCGAGCCGCGCCATGAACTCCTCGTTCTGCTGTAGCCGCCGCGGCGTGATCAGGCGCATCAGCAGTGCGCGCTCGCGGGTGTGGTCCGGCGCGTCCATCGTCACCATGTGCTCGAACATCGGGAGCTCGTGGCGGTGCCCGTCGATGATCGCGCTGACGTCGTCACCCTCGAGCGGCACCGGGAAGGTGGCGAACGGACCGATCACGGAGTTGCACGAGCTGAACGTCTCGTTGTCGCGGTAGACCTCGTTGGCCTCGTCGTACCCGGTGACCGCGACCACGCCGTGGTGGGGGATCGGCGTGACCGGGCACTTTGCGCGAAGCGCGTCGTAGTAGGGGTACGGGTCCTCGTTGAGCGACTGGTCGGCGAAGAAGTCGACGTCGGAGAGGTCGGTCACTGGTGTTGCCTTCCGCTAGTACTGCACGAGCAGGTCAGATGTACATGCCGCCGTTGACGCCGATCACCTGGCCGGTGATGTAGCCGCCCTCTTCCGAGCACAGGAACGCGCACGCCGCAGCGATGTCCTCGGGCGTGCCGGCGCGCCCGAGTGGCACGTGAGCCGCCATCGCCTCGACGCTGACGAGGCCTTTCGCCTCCGCGCCGCGCGCCATCGGGGTGTCCACGAGCGACGGCGGGATCGTGTTGACGGTGATCTGTTGCGAGGCGAGCTCTCTGGCGAGTGCCTTGGTCAGCCCGATCACCCCGCCCTTGGACGCGGCGTAGTGCGCCATGTGGGGGGCGCCGGACTGCGCGCTCGAGGAGGAGATCGTGACGATGCGGCCCCAGCCGGCCTCGAGCATGTCGCCGAGTGCCGCCTGCACGCAGCTGAACGTGCCGGTGAGGTTGATCGCGATGATCCGGTCCCACGACTCGGCGGACAGCGAGGACGCGGGCTCGAAGGCCTCGACTCCCGCCGAGGTCACCAGGACGGTGACCGGGCCGAGATCGGCGCGGACCTTGTCGAAGGCCGCCGCGACGGCGGCGCGATCCGCGACGTCGCAGGGGACGCCGATCGCCTCGGCCCCGGTGGAGCGCAGCTTCGCCGCCTCCGCCTCTGCCGCCTCGCCGGCTACGTCGAGCAGCGCGACCTTGTCACCGTCGGCGGCCAGCCGGCGGGCGATCCCCAAGCCGATGCCGGACGCTGCTCCGGTGACGACCGCGACACGACTCACCTGAACTCCTCGGGGCGGTACGTCGGATGCTGTGCAAGTGCTCAGCAGCCTATCGGGCGAAGCGGGACGCCTGTGCCGGCAGGTCGGCGTAGGTCACGATGCCAGGTCGCGCCCCGACGACGGCGGGAATCGCGTTGACGATCGGCATCGCGGTGATGACCGAGCCGATCGCGAGCATCTCGTCGAGTGACATCGACTCGAAGTCCTGCGGCAGCACCTCGGCGCGCAGGTTGACCTGCGGGTGGCCGCGGACCTCGATGAGGTAGGCCATCGCGATCTCCCAGGCAGGGTCGAGGAAGGGCGTGATCGTCCAGCGGACGTTGACCTCGATCAAGTCGGTGCCGGCCCGCGACCCGAACCATTTCGCGTCGATGCCCGCAACCGTTCCGGCCCTCACGTCACGGTTCGGCACGGTGAGATCGGTGGTGGCGTGGGCGAAGCCGACCTCGCAGCGGATCGCGTCGACGTCGGCGCCGAGCAGCTCGGCGAGGGCCTCCACCGCATCGCCGAACGGCGCCGTCGCCTTTTCGATGTCCAAGGCATGGCTGGGGTCTCCGGCGGGTCGGCCCCACCCGAGCTCGTCCTGATTGGCATCGCCCGCCCACGTCCCGATGTCGAAGGACTCGAGGATCCGCACGTAGTCGACCTGCCGGCAGACGCCGGAGGCGACGGCGGCGAGGTAGTCGGCAAAGCCGGGGTTGATCCCGCTGCCGAACAGGCTCGCGCCGCCGGCCTTGGCCGCTGCGTCGAGGCGGGCGCGTGCGTCGCCGCCGTACGCCCGACCGGTGAGGAACGACGCCGTCGTGAGGACGTTGATGCCCGCTTCGAGGAGGCGGATCATCTGGTCCACGTCAGGATGAAGCGGCATGTGCAGCACGCAGTCCGGCTGTAGCGCGATCAGCGCTTCGATGTCGTCCGTTGCGGTGATGCCGACCGCTTCTGGGAGCTCGGCCAGCTCGCCGACGTCCTTGCCGACCTTGTCCTTGCTGAAGGCGTAGACGCCGACCAGCTCGAGATCCGGACGCTCGAGGATTGCGCGGATCGCCTGCCGCGAGACGTTTCCGGTGGTCCACTGCACCACGCGGTAGACGCGATCTCCAGGGTTCACCGCTGCTCCTTCGGGTTGCTGGGAATGGTGGCGGCCAGGCGGAAGCCGTAGGTCTCGAACGGGTCGGCGGCGACGTCGCAGGACCGGCTCGACGACGCGTTGTAGGACCCGGCGTCTCCGAAGTCGGTGCCGCGAACCACGGCGAGCGGGCCGAAGCCGGGGGTGAACGGGGAGCCGATCAACGAGTCGAGCGCGTCGGTCAGCGGGGCGATCGCCGCGCCGGCTTGGTACTGGTCGATCACGGCGTCGGTGAAGTCCTCGGTCCACTGAAAGACGTCACCGCCCTGGTCGTAGGTCCCGTTGGGGCTCGGTGAGCCGGAGTAGGCGCCGACCGGCGTCTCGTCGTTCCAGAACCACGCGGCCACGCCGCGGACGCCCGGGTTGGCCGGGTTCGCGTACGCCGTCACCAGCGCGCAGTTGCCGGTGTTGGGCTTGGCGGTGGGCAGCGCGCAGGTCATGGGGCGGTCCGAGCCGGCCGGGTAGGCGTAGTAGCGCTGCTTGCGCGGGTCCCAGTACGCCGCCTTGTACCACTCGTTCTCACTGGGCAGGAAGACCTTGGCGCCGGGCGTGCGATGGATGTCCAACAGGTTGGTCGGGACGATCCCGTTGCCGTCGAGCAGGTACGCGCCGTGCTCGGTGCTCGCATCGCCCTGGCCGTTGTTCATCCAGTTCGCGAAGCGCATCGCGGAGAACAGGTTCACGTAGTTGACCGGCATCTGGCCGCGGCCGGGCTGCACCACGTAGTGGTAGTGGCCGGGGCCGCCGGTGCGCGCGATCCCGCTGCCCTCGTGGTAGCACTGCGACCGGTTCATGCAGGGGAAGAACAGCAGGTGCGGGTCTGCGGTCGAGGCGACAGCGTTGAGGAACGCGGCGTACTGCGTGTTGGTGACGTCGTACTTCCCGATCCGGTACGGGTAGGCGACCGAGCCGTAGCCCGTGGTGCGGTCGCTGGCCATCACGGTGGTGTCAGGCGGGTTGCCCGGATCGCCGATGCGGACCCAGTCGTAGTGCACCCGCTGGAGCGGGGCCGGCCGGTGCGGCGCCGCTAGGGCTGGCCCGTCGAAGGCCGCGAGGGCCAACCCGAACGCCACGGCCGCAGCCCAACGTCGCCTCAAAGCCCCTCCCGATGCGTGCTGTGCGGTCGCTCAGCACACACCATCCGAGCCCGGCTGTCTAGCGCCCTCGGTACGACGCGCGTGGTCTCAGCTGCGCCGCCACGACCGGCCCGGCAGTCGCACTCGGATCACCCGCTCGGCGTACGCCATCTCGTGCAGGTCGCGGCGGCGCCCGACCAGCAGGTCGGCGAGGTCGATCGAGCCGATCACGTGGTCCGGGCGGGCGCGGGTGACGACGGCACAGCGGGTCTGGTGTTCCTCCGCCATCACATACGCGGTCTGGCGCAGCGTGTCGTCCGTGCAGACCGCCGGTGCGCCGTCGAGACCGTCGAGGTCGAAGCTCATGACGTCGCCGACGAACGCGGTCTCGAGCGGATCGACGTCGTACTCCCGCGAGAGGTGGTAGCCGCGCCGCGCGATCTTCTCGGTCAGCACGGATCGCTTGAGGACGAGCACGGAGGCGCCGAACGCCACCGACGCGCCGATCAGCAGCGGCAGGATCGCGTCGAAACGTCCGGTCAGCTCGACGGCGAACACGACTCCGGTGAACGGCGAGCGCATCACGCCCCCGAGGACGCCGGCAAGCGCGACGAGTGGCCAGAAGCCCGGCCCGACGCTGGGGAAGATGTGCGCTTCGAGCGTGCCGAGCGCACCACCGATCATGAACATCGGGGCGAGTACGCCGCCGGAGGTCCCGGAACCGAGCGACAGCGACCAGATCAGGGTCTTCACGACGAGGACGCCCGCGACGAGCCCAAGCCCGATCGACCCGGTCAGCTCGGCGTCGATCACGTTGTAGCCGACCCCGAGCGTCTGCGGCACTGCCAGACCGCCCAGGCCGATGATCAACCCGCCGATCGCGGGCCACCACATCCAGTGGATCGGCAGCTTGCGGAAGCCGTCCTCCGACGCGTAGACGAGGACGGTCGCGATCACGGCGAGGATCGCCGAGCCGACGCCCGACACGACACACAGCAGGTAGCTGACGGCGGTGATGTGCAGGGCGCCGTGGACCGGGAAGAGCAGCCCGCTGCCGAGCAGCGGCCGGCGTACGGCGGCCGCGACGGCGACGGCGGATGCCACCGGGACGTAGCTGCGCGGGCGCCACTCGAACAACAGCAGCTCGACGGCGAGCAGGACCGCGGCGAGCGGCGTGTTGAACGTCGCCGCCATGCCCGCGGCCGCGCCGGAGACCAGCAGCGTCTTCCGCTCGTCGGCGGTCAGATGGAGCAGCTGGGCGAACAGCGAACCGATGGCACCCCCGGTCATGATGATCGGGCCCTCCGCGCCGAACGGACCGCCGGTGCCGATCGCGATCGCCGAGGAGACCGGCTTGAGCACGGCGACTCTCGGCTGGATCCGGCTGCCGCCGATCAGGATCGCCTCGATCGTCTCCGGCATGCCGTGCCCGCGAATCCGCTCGGAGCCGTACCGGGCCATCAACCCGATGACGAGTCCGCCGGCGACCGGTGCCAGCAGGACCAGCGCAGGGTTGTGATGGTGGCTGTCCGGCGCGACGAGAGAGGTGTCGAGGCGGTGGTAGAACACGCCGTTGGTGATGAAGCCGATCAGCCGTAGCAACGCCCAGGACACGCAGGCGCTCACCGCGCCGATCGGCAGGGCCAGAGCCGCTATCAGCAGCAGTCGCGGGGTGGCGCTGAAGTCGCCGAGATGGCTGACGTCTCGGACCTCGGTCGCCGCCGAGTCGAGCTGTTCGCCGTCGGAAGCCTCATCTGTCACCGGTGCCATCCCGGCGTCCATTCTGCCTCGGGTCCCTCGCCGGCGGCGGAGGTGAAGGTGCGCATCGCGTCCACCATCGTGTCGCGCTGGTCGGCCGGGATCCGCTTGGCGATCTTCGAGATGACCGCCTGGCGGCGCGCCGTCACCGACGTGACGACGGTGCGCCCGCTCGGGGTGATCGCCAATCGGGTCGCCCGCCGATCGGTTTCGTCGGCGGTGGCCGTGATCAGGTTCTTGCGCTGCAGGCGGGTAGCCATGCGGGTCGCCGTCGAGCTGTTCACGTCGAGTAGCGCAGCGAGGTCCGACACCCGCAGCCGAGGGTGGTCGTTCAGCGTGGCGAGCGCCCGGAACTGCACGAGAGTCAGGTCCGGGGACTCCTCGTGGACCGAACGGAGCGCGATCCCGACCAGCGCCCGGCTCAACCCGAGGACGGCGTCGGTGAGGGCATCACTTTCTGCCTCGGAGGTGCGAACTTGCCGTACAGTGGGCATAGATGCATTATGCATGCATCTGAGGAGGCGACTTGCTGATGGACCCTCTGCTGGCGGTCATCTTCGTACTCGGGGCAGCGCTGCTTGCCGCGTCGGTCTACATGGAGTGGCTCGGCCTGCTCAGCGTCGCGTCGTCACACAGCAGTCCCCGTCACGCGTTGTGCGGGCACCGCAAGCTCACGCCCGGCAACGACCGCGAGCTGTGCTGGCACTGCCGTCACCGGCATCTCGACGAGGCGTTACACGCCCTGCACCACTGACGCGTCAGGTCGCGAGGCCGGGAAGCGTTGCGGAGTGGGCTGACATGCCGCCGTCGATGACGATCGTCTGCCCGGTGATGTAGGCCGACTCGTCGGAGGCGAGAAACCGTACGAGCGCCGCCACGTCACCAGGCCCGCCGACGAAGGGTGTCAGCGTCCGCGTCGTGTACTGGGCGAGCAGATCCGCAGGAATGCCGGCGCGGGCCGCGTCGGTCAGGATCAGGCCCGGGACGACCGTGTTGGCTCGTACGCCGGAACGGCCGTACTGCGTCGCGGTCGAGCGGGTGAGCGACTCGACGCCGGCCTTCGAGGCGCTGTAGGCGGTCCGGATCAGGTCGCCCTTCCACGCCGCACCCGACGACATGTTGATGATCGAGCCGCGGCCGCTGCGCACCATGTGGGGCACGACGTGCTTGGTCATCAGGAACTGGCTGCGCAGGTTGACGGCAAAAGCGCGATCCCAGACCGACGCCGCGATGTCGGCGATCTCGGTGTCCTCGGCGAGGACGGCGGCGTCGGTGAGCGCGGCGTTGTTGTCGAGCACGTCGATCGTCCCGTAGCGGTCGATGGTCGCGGCGACCAGGGCGGCGATGCTCCACTCGTCGGCGAGGTCGACCGGGATGGCGCTCGCCTCGCCTCCCGCGGCCACGACCTCGCCGGCGACCGCTTGCGCGCCCGGCTCATCGATGTCGGCGACGACGACCCTGGCGCCGCTCGCGGCCAGGGTCGCAACGACGGCGGCGCCGATGCCGCGTGCGCCGCCCGTGACGATCGCGACGCGGTCGTTCAACGTCACAGCCTTCCGACCGCGCGCAGCCAGTCGACGAAACGGGTCATGCCCTCGGAGATGCTCATCGGGGCGTAGCCCAGCGCTGCCCTCGTCGGGTTGTCAGCGCCGCGCGGCGGGCGCGCCTCGCCGGCGGCAGCCTCGGCGATGGCGCACAACGTCGGTCCGAACATCGCCAGCTGCTCCGGCGTCGCGGAGCGCAGGTCGAGGTCGGCGACGCGGTGCTCGACGCCGGCGATCTCGCAGGCGACGTTGCAGCCTTCCGCCGTACTCAGCTCGTCCTCGGGGCGTCCCATCAGCCAGTACCGGGCTCCCGGAGTGCCCCGGTCGAGCGCGGCGATCGATCCCGTAGCGACGTCGGCAGCAGCGACCCAGGTGACCGGGAAGCGGAGGTACGCCGTGATCTTGCCGCGGATCGCGGAGAGCAGGACGCGGTTGAAGCTGGTGCGGTGCAGGGCGCGTTCGACGACGAGGCCGGGGCCGTAGATCGCGCCGGGATGGCACGTCAGGACGTCCTCGCCGGCGGCGGCTCGGCGATGCGTCTCCTCGAACGCCGCCAGCTTGGTGACGGTGTAGGGATCTTGTGGCGGCTCGGCAAGGACCGGCGCGTCCTCGCGCTCGCCCGCCACCGTGAGGTCGAAGAAGGTGCTGGTGCTGAGTGCGACGACGCGCCGCATCCCGTGGGCGCGGCCGGCGTCGAGGACGTTGACGGTCCCCTGGTAGTTGACGGCGCGGAAGTCCTCGATGTCCTGGCTGGCACCGCCGAGCAGCGCGGCGCTGTGGATCGCGGCCTCGCATCCTTTCGACGCGCGCAGGACGTCATCGGCGTCGGTGATGTCGCCCTGGGCCAGCTCGACCCCGATGCCGGCGAGGGCATGCGCCTCGTCGGGGTTGCGCACCAGCGCCCGGACGGCGTCGCCGCGACGGATCAGCTGCTCGCAGATGTTGGCGCCGGCGAGGCCGGTCCCGCCGGTGACGAAGACCGTGCTCACTGTGCGGCAGGGACTGGCTGGCTCGCCTCGTGTCGGGTGTCGATCTGGTCGGCCGAGAACGGCAGCGCGGGCGGCGCCGTACCGAAGATGTCGAGGGTGTGCACGAACCGGTGAGTGCCCATCATCTCGGCGCACGAGAAGCCGAGCTCGACGATCTGCGCGGTCGTGAACACCTCGGCGAGCGCGCGGTAGAAGTCGGCGTCCAGGGCGTGGTGGTCGGCGGAGAGCAGGTCGAGGAACTCCAGCGCCATGCGCTCCTGCGGGTCCATCCCGCTGCGGTCCTCGGTGACCAGGCAGGCCGTCACGTCCTCGTCGGTGATCGAGTCGTGTTTGCGCGACTGCATGCACGGCTGGCATTCCCCGAGCTGGGCGCTGCGGATCCGCAACAGCTCGAGGATCCGCCCGCCGAGCAGGTTGCCCGCCCCCATGGTCAGCCGCTTTGCGTGGGTCGCTTCGAGTCGCTGGGAGTTGTACGCGAACACCTGCAGAGGCAGTGTCGTCGCGTAGAGACCGTCGGCGTACCCGCCTTCGATGATCTCGCGGGAGCGCGGGGGGAGATCCTCGATCGGGATCGGCTCGATGATCGGCATCCCCCAAACATCTCAGCCGCTCGTTGTGCCCGCAAGGACCTCTGAGCTGATCGGCATCGTCGGGCGCGAGCTGTCGATGAGAACCGGCGAGCCGGCGACGTGCTCGAGCGGTCCGGCGGCGCCGTCGCTGTCAGGGTCCAGCGCGTGCTGCAGCACAGCGAGGACCGCGTCGGGCCGGTCGTTCTGCAGGTAGTGGCCGGCGTCGGGGACCAGATAGATCCGGTTGCGGCCGGGCTTGAACATCAGGAAGTCGTCCCATGCGTGCAGCGCTACTCGCGGTGGGGCGACGGTGTCGTTCATCCCCCAGATCACCGTGGTCGGGACGTCCAGAGTGCCCAGCGTCTCCAGCCACTCGGTCTCGTGCTCGGAACGTTCGACGAGGTACTGGACGGTCTCGGGCAGCACCTTCATGCCGTCGTCGTGGGCGAACGTTGTGGCGAGTGCCTGGATCTCCGGGTCGGCGCCGTCGCGCGGCGGGGAGAACGTGGCCTGCCCCATCCCCGCGGCGAGCAGATCCGCGGTCACGACCTCCAGGACCGCCGCGGCGCTGTCGGGGTTGAGGATCAGCCGCTGGAAGTCGGTGAGGTGCGACAGCGGCAGGAAGATGTTGCCATTGGTGAGCACGAGGTGCTCGACCGTCGTACGTGTCCGCCCGGACGCCGCATTGATGGTGTGCAGCAGCGACACGCTCGTGCCCCGGTCGTGGGACACGACGATCGCCGACTCGTTGCCGACGACCTCAGCGAGGTAGTGGTCGAGCAGCTGCGCGTCGCGGCCGAGCCGGTAGCCCCACCCTTGCGGCTTGGCCGAGAACCCGTAGCCGGGAAAGTCGAGGGCGCAGACGTGGTAGCGGTCGCTGAGCATGTCGGCGAGGGCGAACCAGTCGACCGAGCACGTCGGGAAGCCGTGGACCAGCAACAGAGGCGGGTTGGCCGGATCGCCGATCTCGACGTGGAAGACGTCGACCGCCGGCACATTGCTGCCGGGCGACCACGAGAAGGAGCTGCCTTTGCTGCGCCACTGCTCGGCGAGATCTGTCACGCGGGCAGCGTATGAGGCGCGCGGGTAGCGTGCGGCCGCCGACTGGGCGAATGGCACATGCGCGTCGCCGCCGTCAGAGCCAGCCGTCGATTAGCCCTGATTTGCGCAAGGCGTCCCACGCCGGGCGAGCGGTCGGTGTCGCAAGCGGTATGCCGCCGGCGGGTAGCACCGGGATCTCGCACCCGCTCGAAAGGAACGGCGTCGCGTGCGGGAGGTCCGGCACCTTCGGTTGCGGGTTGGCGAAGTCCAACGCGTAACGAAGATTCGACAGGCGCCTGGTCGACGCGCCGGTCAACGGGATCGACGCGTCTCGTGGCGTCATCGCGTGCAGGCTCCAGTTCCACTCGACGAAGCGCAAAACCGAGGCGTGGTCGAAGGCAACGGAGCTGATCCGCGGCTTGTCCGGGTGGCCCTTGGTGTACGGCGAGGCCAGGATGCACGGCACCCGAAACCCGGTCAGCACCCGCGTGATGTGTCCGGTCCTCGGGTCACGCACGACGTCCTGCGTGTCCAGGATCTGGTTGCCCGGTGCGGCCAGGGGCGGCGCGACGTGGTCGAAGAAGCCGCCCCACTCGTCGTAGTTGATGACCAGCAGCGTCTTGTCCCAGACCGGACTGTTCGCGAGGGCGTGGAAGACCTCGGACAGAAAGGCGTCTCCGGCCCGCAGGTCGGACAGCGGATGGTCGTCGCCGGAGATGCCCTGTCCCTCGCCGGCAAAGCGGGGGTCCACCATCGTGAAGTTCGCAAGCGTCCCGCTGGCGGCATCGGCGAGGAACTCGGCGTACGGCGCGGCGATCGCGAGATGCTTCAGGCCCCACAGGGCGAGGAACGGGACGTCGCTGAAGTAGTAGCGACCGGTTGGGCCACCCGGCGTGTTGAGCTGGTCCCAGATGGTCGCCATCTCCGACGGCGCATACAGGGCGTTCGAGGAGTCCGGCTTCACCGTGTCGTTCTGCCGGTCCGTCTGTGCCGAGTGCTGGAAGAACCGGTTGGGCCAGGTCGGGCCGAGGTAGGAGCAGAAGTAGTTGTCACACGTCGTGTAGTGCATCGCGAGCGGCGAGGAGAACTGCCGCTGATCGGCGAGGTAGTAGCTCAGCGCCAGCGTGGTGTTCTCCGGGTCCTGCACGAACCCGTTCATCCGTCCGCGGTTCCACTGGATCCGCCCGCCCGTGTAGCCGTGGTCCTGGTCGGCCTCGCCGCAGGCGTTGAGCTGCGTGTTGTGGTAGATCCGATGCGCCTTGCCGGAGCGGTCAATGAACCGGAAGGATTCGTAGCGCTCCGCGTCGACGACCTTGCCGTCCGGCCCGACCCCGATGCCGTTCGCGCCGGGCAGCCAGCCCATGAAGTGGTCGAAGCTGCGGTTCTCCATCATCACCACGACGACGTGCTCGATGGGCGAACGGCCGGCTACCGACGTCACCGAGTCGAGCGAGATCGGCCCGAGGGTCCGCACCGGCATCGCGGGGATCGCGTCGAGACGCTGCCCGAGCAGGACGGCACCCGACGCGACGGCCGCGCCTTTGAGGAACGAACGTCGAGGCAGCGACACAGTGCAGATTGTGCGCTACCCGGCTTGCCGCGTGGCGAGGAAGCCGTTAACGGTCGGGGAGATCGAACCGGTCGAGGTTCATGACCTTGCCGAAGGCGGCAGCGAAGTCCCGCGCGAACTTCGCCTTGGAGTCGTCCTGCGCGTAGACCTCGGCGATGGCTCGCAACTGCGAGTTCGCTCCGAGGACCAGGTCGACTGCGGTCGCCGTCCTCGTGACCTCGCCGCTGGCCAGGTTCGTGCCCTCGTACACGTTGGGGTCGCTCGCGGAGGTACGCCAGGAGACACCCATGTCGAGCAGGTTGACGAAGAAGTCGTTCGACAGCGTGCCGACCCGGTCGGTGAAGACGCCGTGGGCCGCGCCGCCGGTGTTGGCGCCGAGGACGCGCAGCCCGCCGATCAGCACCACCATCTCGGGTGCGCTCAGCGACAGCATGAACGCGCGGTCCAGCAGCAACGTCTCGGGCGAGACCTTGATGTCGCCGTCGAGGTAGTTGCGGAACCCGTCCGCCTTCGGCTCGAGGACCGCGAAGGAGTCGACGTCGGTCTGTTCCTGAGTGGCGTCGCCGCGGCCGGGTGAGAACGGCACGCTCACCTGGTGGCCGCCGTCCGCCGCCGCCTTCTCGACTGCCGCGCAGCCGCCGAGCACGATCAGGTCGGCGAGCGAGACCTGCTTCGCGCCGCTGTTGAACTCGGCCTGGATGCCCTCGAGGACCGGCAGCACCTTCGCCAGCCGGCCCGGGTCGTTGGCCGGCCAGTCCTTCTGCGGCGCCAGCCGGATCCGTGCGCCGTTGGCGCCGCCGCGCTTGTCGGTGTCGCGGTAGCTCGCCGCCGACGCCCACGCGGTGCTCACGAGGTCGGACACCGACAGCCCGCTGTCGAGGATCTTCGCCTTGAGCGAGGCGATGTCCGAAGCGTCGAGCGGCGCTCCCTGTGGGGCGTCGACCGGGTCCTGCCACAACTGCGGTTCGGCGACCCAGGGTCCGAGGAAGCGCGACACCGGGCCCATGTCGCGATGCAGCAGCTTGTACCAGGCCTTCGCGAAAGCGAGCGCGAACTCTTCCGGGTTCTCGTGGAAGCGCTTGGAGATCGGCGCATAGATCGGATCGAGCTTCAGCGCGAGGTCACTGGTCAACATCATCGGCGCGTGGCGCTTCGCCGGGTCGTGCGCGTCCGGCACGGTGTCTTTCGCCTCGGGGTTCTTCGGCGTCCACTGCTGCGCGCCCGCCGGGCTGCGGGTCAGCTCGTAGTCGTAGCCGAACAGGTTGTCGAAGAACCCGTTGTCCCACTTGGTCGGCTCGTTGGTCCAGGCTCCCTCGAGCCCGCTCGTGATCGCGTCGCCACCCTTGCCGGTCCCGTTCTGGTTCTTCCAGCCCAGGCCCTGCATCTCGAGCGGGGCGCCCTCGGGTTCGGGGCCGACGAGGTCGGGGTTGCCCGCGCCGTGCGCCTTGCCGAACGTGTGACCGCCGGCGATGAGGGCGACCGTCTCCTCGTCGTTCATCGCCATCCGCGCGAAGGTCTCGCGGATGTCCCGCGCGGACTGCAACGGGTCGGGGTTGCCGTTCGGGCCTTCCGGGTTGACGTAGATCAGGCCCATCTGTACGGCGCCGAGCGGGCCTTGCAGCTCGCGGTCGCCGGCGTACCGCTCGTCGCCGAGCCAGGTGTCCTCCGGACCCCAGATGATCTCCTCCGGCTCGTAGACGTCCTCTCGGCCGAAGGCGAAGCCGAACGACTTCCAGCCCATGGACTCCATCGCGACGTTGCCGGCCAGGACGAACAGGTCGCCCCAGGAGATCGCCTTGCCGTACTTCTTCTTCAGCGGCCACAGCAGGCGGCGGGCCTTGTCGAGGCTCGCGTTGTCCGGCCAGCTGTTCAGCGGCGCGAATCGCTGCTGCCCGCTTCCCGCACCGCCGCGGCCGTCGGCGATCCGGTAGGTCCCGGCGGCGTGCCAGCTGAGTCGGACGAACAGCGGTCCGTAGTGGCCGTAGTCGGCGGGCCACCAGTCCTGGGAGTCGGTCATGAGCTCGACGAGGTCCTTGCGCAGCGCCTCGACGTCGAGCTTGTTGAACTCATCGGCGTACCGGTAGTCGGCACCCATCGGATTGGACTCGGGGGTGTGCTTGTGAAGGACCGACAGGTCGAGCTGGTTGGGCCACCAGTCCCGGTTGCTCCGCGGGCGATGAGCTGACGGCTCAGGAGCGTGGATCGCCGGGTTCTCGCTTTCAGACACTTCGGTTCCTCTCGTCCGACCCCCGTTGGCGCTAAATGAGATCGCTTCTCAATGCCTATCGCGATCCGACATCGATCGCAAGGACGAGTTCGTGAACTCCCCGGCAGCGTTCGCCGTCGGCCGCGGGCCTCACCAGCCGCGCATGTCGACCGGCCAGACGTCGACGACCTCCTCGCCCGCCAGGACGTGCATCCGTTCGTGCAGCGCGCACGTCGGGTCGATGTGAGCCGGCTCGAGGCGCACGCGGGTGCCGACCGGCGGCAGGCCGCCGTCGTCCGCGGAGAACACCACGTGCTCGTCGGAGCAGTACCAGACAGTGCAGCCGGGCAACCGCGGGTTCCCCTCGTCCATCCCGAACGCCTTCAGTCCGGCGTCGGCCACCGCCCAACCGTCACCGACCGAGATCACGGTCGCGAGAACGGTCAGCGCCTGCTCGAACGGCAGGTCGCTCAGCCCGCGGTACGTCGTGTCCATCAGCGCATAGGAGCCCGCCTGCAGCTCGGTGACGCCGCGGTTGGCGGTCCAGGTGCCCGTGCCGCCGCCCGAGACGACGTCTCCGCCGACGTCGGCGTGCGCGCTCGCGAGCAGGCCCATGGCCTCATCCGTCTGGTCTGCGCGACGTACCGCGTCCGGTTCGTGCATCAGGTGACCCTCGTAGCCCATGACGCCGCGAACCTCGATTCCGGCTGATCGGGCGCGATCGGCAAGGGCGCCGGCGGCGTCCGGCGCGCAGCCGCATCGGGGGAGGCCGACGTTGACGTCGATCAGGACCTCGCGGACGCCGCCCGCGACGGCGGCCTGCAACGTGGCGTCCGAGTCGATCGCCACCGTCACCCGCGCGCCGCCGTCGACCACCGGTCCGAGCCGACGCGCATCGATGACCTCGTTGGCGAGCAGCAGATCCTCGCCGAAGCCCGCGGCCGCCATCACCTCGACCTCGCGGATGGTTGCGCAGGTGAACCCGGTGTGACCGAGGGCCGCCTGCCGGCGTGCGATGCCGGTCGTCTTGTGCGCCTTGACGTGCGGCCGCAGCTTCCGGCCCGGCCACGCCGTCGCCATCGTCGCCAGATTGCGGTCGAGGGCCGCCGAGTCGACGAGCAGCGCGGGAGTGACCAGGTCGTCGACGGTGGAGGGCACATGCGCAACGTAACCATCCGAACGCAGTGGCGGCGTTATCGTGCGGGCGTGACGTCGCCGGGGTGGCAGAACTGGGGCCGTAACCAGGCGGTCACGCCGCGCGAGGTCGCCGTAGCCCGCGACGTCGAGGCGGTGTCCCGGGTTGTCGGGCGGGCGGCGGCGGACGGCCGCACCGTCCGGGCCGTCGGCTCCGGCCACAGCTTCACCGCAACGGCCCTCGCGCCTGACATCCAGCTACGGCTCGACGGGCTGGATCGCATCCTCGCGGTGGACCGGGACAGCGGCGTCGTCACCGCGGGAGCCGCCATCACGTTGCGCCGGCTCAACGGCGAGCTCGATGCGGCCGGGCTGTCGATGAGCAACCTCGGCGACATCGATGCGCAGACACTCGCCGGTGCCCTCTCGACCGGTACGCACGGTACCGGCGCACGCCTCGGGGGCATCGCGACGCAGGTCCGCGGCCTGCAGCTCGTCCTGGCCGACGGCTCGGTGGCAGAGGTCTCGGCGCAGGCGGACCCAGAGCTGTACGCCGCTGCCCGGGTCGGCGTCGGCGCCTTCGGTGTGGTGACGGCCGTCACCTTGCAGTGCGAGCCTCGGTTCGAGCTGACGGCGGTCGAGCAACCGATGCCGCTCGAGCAGGTGCTCGAGGAGTTCGACGCCCTCGCGGATGGCAACGAGCACTTCGAGTTCTACTGGTTTCCCCACACCGAGGTCGCGCTGACCAAGCGCAACAACCGCCCGAAGCCCGGCGAGGCGCGCACCGCGCTGCCGCGCTGGCGCGAGCTACTCGACGACGAGCTGCTGTCCAACGGCGTGTTCGAGGCCGCCCAGCGGTTCGTCTACCGGCGGCCGTCGTCGATCCCGGCGCTGAACCGGTTGTCGGCCAAAGCGCTGTCCGCTCGCACTTTCACGGACGTCTCCCATCGCGTCTTCGTCTCACCGCGCCGCGTCCGGTTTCGCGAGATGGAGTACGCCGTACCTCGCGACCGGCTGGTCGCCGTCTTCCGCGAGGTGCGCGACTGGATCGAGCGCAGCGGCGCCACCATCTCCTTCCCGGTCGAGGTTCGGGTCGCGGCGCCGGACGACATCTGGCTGTCGACTGCGCAGGGCCGGGCGAGTGGCTACCTCGCGGTGCACCAATGGCATCGCGTCGACTACGAGCCGTACTTCCGGGCGGTCGAGGCGATCGCCACCGCCGCTGACGGCCGACCGCACTGGGGCAAGCTGCACTGGCTGGGCCCCGCCGCGCTACGCGAGCGTTATCCGCACTTCGACGACGCGATGACAGTCCGTGACCGGGTTGACCCCGACCGCGTGTTCAGCAACGTCTATACGACGCAGGTGTTCGGATCCTGATGCCGGCGCGGACCGCCTATCGGCTCGGCGGCCGGGTCAACGGCCGGGTCAGTTGCCGGCCGAACACGAGCAGGGCCGCGAGCACCAGCAGCGGTACGAGGAAGACCGCCGGATAGTCGAAGCCCCTGGCGCGCGACGGCAGCGCCACCAGCCGCGGCGCGATGACGGGTTCGGGCGCCGCCTCACCCGGTGCCTCGCTCGCTCGAGGGGGCGGCGCCAGCCCAGGGACCGCGATCGAGGGAGCCGGGCCGGAGTCCGACGCAGCCGACGTGTCTGACGGCGACGGCGCGGGGTTCGACGGCGCGGGGTCCGGCGGCGAGCCCGTCGCCGCGCCGTCGGTCGTGGCGTTGTCGAGGATGAGGACGGGTGCGGTGGCGGAGCCCTTCGGCCGGGTGTCCGCCGAGACCGTGACGTCGAAGGTCGCGCCGAGTGAGAGCACCGGCAGCAGCGCAAGGCTGGTGCCCCGCTTCTCGAGGCGAGCGGCGATCGGTTTCAGGCCGATGTCGAGCTCCACCGCCGGGGTTCCGATGAGGTGGCTGACGGGCGCCCCCTGGCAGTCGACCGGAGGCGGCGGAGTCGTCGCTGCTTCGACGGCCTTGATCGGCGTCGTCGTCGTACACGCCTCGACCTTCGCCAGGTCCGGTGCGAGCGAACCGTCGAGTGGGCTGGTGTCCAGGGGCAGCCGCAACGTACCGCCGCTGATCGAGGTCGACGGGGGCAGCGGACGGCGCAACGCGAGGTAGCTGCGGGCCGACTCGCTGCCGCCGGCTGCGCCGATGTGCAACGTGCCGGCCGGGTAGACCTGGGGGAACGGCGACGGGATCGGCAGACAGATCGACGCGATGCACAGCTTCGGGCTGCTGTACCAGGCTTCCGCACCCAGCGCGACGACCGTTTCACGGGCGGCGCTGGTGCCGCCGCTCGCGCTGGCGCCCGCCGACTGGACCGCCAGTGCCCCGGGAGCCAGCGCCGTACCGGTCAGGATCAACGGCAGCGCGTGCCAGCCGGCGTTCATGCCCCACCGCGTTTCGCGCTCGCCCGCCGCGGCCGCGGGCGTGCCGCGGGTGCGGCCACGGGCGGCGCGGCGAGTCGGCGCCGCTCGAGCGCCGCGAGCGTGCCGACCCGCAGGAGCACGGCGTCGTCGTCGGCGCGCTCGCGTTCGGCACAGGCGCGCCCGACCTGGACGTAGCCGAGGACACATCCGGTCACCACCAGGGCGATGCCACCGATCCCGCCGCTCACCAACGCCGGGATCTGGTCGAACACGTCGAGGGTGCGGGCAGCGATCACGTAGCCGACCGTGATGGCGACGCCGCCGGCCACCACCAGAGCCGCGCAGGACCACAGCGCGAGGGCGAGCGGGCTGGACCGCTTCATCGACCCTGCTCGCTCAGCCGGACGAGCTCGTCGAGGGCGTCGGCCATCCGCAGCGACTGCGCGCGCCGGGCCGCGGAGTCTCGCAGGCGCACGTCGATCGCGACCAGGGTGACTCCGAGGCAGACGAGGGCGAGTCCCGTGAAGCCCGCGCTCATCACGTACGGGAGCTGGAGCGGTACGTCGATCTCGCCCGCCGTCTTGCCCCATGCGACGGTGATGAGCACGAATCCTGCGGCGGTGAGCAGCAGTCCGAGCCAGGTCCCGAGGTGGGGGATCCGGCGCAGCGGCGCGATCAGGTCCTTCATCCGGCTGTCCTCACGAGAGCGGGCGTGCGACTTCGGCTGTCAGGGCGTGGGTGTTCCGCGTCGATCGATCCCGATCGCTGGATGGCGGTCAGGCTGCCCCCGAGGTAGGCCTCGACGACGTTCGGGTCGTTGCGCACGCGGTCGGGCGTGCCTTCGGCGATGATCTCGCCGTCGGCCATGCACACGATGCGATCCGCCATGGCCATGATCATCGGGATGTCGTGCTCGATGATGCACAGCGTCAGATCCAGGTCGCGTTTGAGCGTGGTCAGCAGGTTCTGCAGCGCCTCGGTCTCACACTGCGCGATTCCGGCGCACGGTTCGTCGAGCAGCAGCACCTCGGGCCCGAGGCCGACCAGGCAGGCGATCTCGGCGATGCGCCGGGTGCCGGTGGACAGGTTCTGGATCTGCGCGGCGCGATAGCGGTCCAGGCCCATCCACGACACGAGCTCGCGTGCCCGTTGCTCCTTGCGGCGCTCACCGCCGGTCAGGCCGAGAACTGCCGCCGTCAGGGTGCTGGGATCGGTGCGCTCGAGGGAGAGCGTGACGCACTCGAGAACGGTGAGGGTCGGGAACAGTGCGGCGTCCTGGAAGCTGCGGATCAGGCCGCGTTGGGCCCGGGCCTCCGGGCCGAGCGTTGTGACGTCCTCGTCGTGGAGGCGCACCTGGCCGGCGTCGGGAGTGGTGAAGCCGGCGAGCAGCTCGAACGTCGTGGTCTTGCCCGCCCCGTTGGGTCCGATGAGGCCGAGCGTCTCGCCGCGGTTCACCGCGATCGACACGCCGCGAACCGCGTGCACGCCGCCGAATGACTTGACCAGTCCGGTCGCCTCCAGGATCGGACGTACGCCGACCGGGCGTGGCGGCACGGTCATCGGCGGGGCCTTGGTGGGCGCCGCGATCTCGACCGCGCTCGCACTGCTCGACTCGGCGAGGTACGCCGCCTCGGCGTCGACTCCGGCGCGCCGAGCGAGTGCCTTGACCACCGCGTCGCGGAGCGGGGTGAGCACGTGGATGAGGCCGCCGGGCAGATAGACGATGATCAACAGCTGGCCGAGCGCGGTGCCGGCGATCGCCAGGCTCTGGAGGTGACCGAAGTCGGGCAGCACGAACACGACAAGGGCACCGAGGACGGGCCCGATCAGGCTTCCGATCCCGCCCACCACGGTCATGACCGTCACCGACAGCCCGTCGTTCGGGTCGAAGCTCGCCCCGCCGAGCGTGAACAGCGAGTGCGCGTAGACCGCCCCACCGATGCCGGCGATGAAGCCGGCGATCGCAAAGCCACGAATCTTGATCGCGGTCGCGGGCACCGTGAACGCGCGGGCGTTGTCCTCGTTGTCGCGGACCGCGACGAACAGCCGGCTCAACCCGCCTGACCGGATGTTGCGCGCGACCGCGAAGCAGACGACGGTCATCGCGAGTGCGAACCAGTAGTAGCGCTTGCCGGTGTCCAGGTGCACGCCCATGACGGACGGGCTGCCGGGACTCACCCCGTCGTACCCGAACAGCCAGCTCGCCGGAAGCAACCAGTTCGTGACGAGCAGCGCGAACGACAGGGTGGTGACGGTGATGAACAGGCCTTTCGCACGGATCGCGAACAGCCCGAGCACCACCATCACGAGCGCGGCGGCGACACCCGCGTAGAGGAAGGACAGGACGTAGTCGTGGGTACGCGAGGCGACCTCGTAGCTCGCGATCGAGCCGACCGCCGCGATCCCGAACTGTCCGATCGTCAGCTGACCGCCCAGCCCGGTGATGATCCCGACGGACAAGCCGACGATCACGAACGACAGGATCTGCGTCATCCGGACCGAGTTCGAGTTGGTGATGCCCAGCGGCAGGACCGCCAGCCCGGCCAGCACGACGAGCGTGATCGTCGGCGCGAGCGCGCGCACCGCCGGCAGCCGGCGCAACGCAGCAGGGATCGGTGCCGGTGCCGCGACCGTAGCCCAGGACCCTTTCTCCTCGGACCGGCCGGTGGGCGTCTTCAGGAGCACGAGCGCGCCGACGACGATCAGCACGAACAGGATGAGGCTTTCCACGCCGAGACCGCCGTAGTTCCAGAGCAACAGCTGCTCCAGGACCCCGATCGCCGTGCCCGCGACGAGAGTGAGCGGCAGGTTGTCCATCCGGCCGATCACCGCGGCGGCGAGCGCGACCTCGAGCAGCTGCGGGCCGAACTGCCCGGGCTCGACGCTCAACGTCGGCGCAGACATGATCGCGGCGAAGGCGGCGACTCCCGCGCCGAGGGCCCAGGCGAGCGAGTTCATCCGGCCCGAGAAGATGCCGGCCATCCGGGCGGCCTCGGGGTTGTCGGCCGCGCAGCGCATCGCGACGCCGACTCGGCTGTAGCGCAGGAACCCGCCGACCAGCAGGACGAGGATCGGCGAGAGGATCAGCATCGCGGAGTATGCCGGTCCGACCTCGAGCGCACCGACCCGGAACGACGGCATGCCCGGTGGCGACGGGAAGACCCCACCCGCTCCTGCGCTCGGATCGATCAGCGTTGCGAAGACGACCAGGAACAGCCCTACGCCGAGCGTCGCCACGACACTGACCGCGAGCGGCGCCTTGCCGAGCCGGCGGATCACGGCGGTCTCCGTCACCGCGCCCACTGCGCCCGCGATGGCCAGGGCAGGGACAAGTGCGACCCAGTACGGGAGGTGGGCCTTGGTGACCAGCAAGAAGAACGCCACCGACCCGAACGCGCCCATCTGCCCTTGCGCGAAGTTGATGACCCGGCTGGAGCGGTAGATCAAAACCAGGCCGACCGCGAGCAGCCCGTAGGTCACGCCGACCGTCAGGCCGAGCACGATGGCCGACGCGGGGGTCTGCCACCTGCCGCTGATCGTGCCCGAGACGTGAAGGACGTGCGGCAGCAGGAACTCCGCGACGAGGAGCGCAGCCGCGAGGATCGCGACCGTCACGGCGGCGGGGCGCGCCGCCCGGACCGCCGTCACGCCACGCCCGCCTTGCTCGCGCCCTCGAGGAAGACGGCCCGCAGCAGGTCGTCGCGCGCCAGCAGCTCGCCCGCCTTCCCGTCGAATCGCATCTCGCCCTTCTCCATGAAGTAGGCGTGGTCGACGAGGGACAGCGCGATGTTGACCGACTGCTCGACGAGTACGACGGCGGTGCCGGCGGCGTTGATCTCGCGGACCAGGTCGAGCAACTGCCCGACGACGACCGGTGCGAGCCCGAGCGAGAGCTCGTCGATCAACAACAGCTTCGGCTCGAGGATCAGCGCCTTGCACAGGCCGAGCATCTGCTGCTCGCCGCCCGACAGGGTGGCCCCCAGCGACGCCTTGCGTTCGGCGAGCCGGGGGAAGGCGGTGAGGCACCGCTCGATGGCATCGTCGATCGTGCGCTTGTCGGCGCCGAGGGTGTAGCCGAAGCCACGCAGGTTCTCGACGACGGTCATCCGGCGGAAGACGGCGCGACCGCCCGGGATCTGGCTGATGCCGAGCCGCACCCGACGTTCGGCGTCGAGGTAGGTGATGTCGTCGCCGTTGAGGCGCACGGTGCCGGAGGATGGCAGTCCGATCCCGGAGATCACCTTGAGCAACGTCGATTTGCCCGCGCCGTTCGTCCCGAGCAACGCGACCATCTCGCCCTCGTCAACCGTGAAGTCGACGTCGAAGAGCACTTGCAGCTTGCCGTAGGAGAAGTTGACCCCGGTTGCGGCCAGCAGCGGCGGCCGTCGCCCGTCGCGGTGAAGCGCGGCGAGATCCTGCTCCTCGAGGATGGCGTCGACCATCCGGTCGATGTCGCTGTCGATCAGCTTGCCGGCCGACCGTACGACGAGGGAGCCCAACGTGCCGGGGACCAGCAGCGCGATCATCGTCCCCGTCGACCCGTACTCCTCGTAGACGCTGTTGAGCAACAGCACGCCCAGGATCGCGCCGAACCCGAGGGAGATGCCGATCATCGCGGCGGCGTGCGGCCGGTAGCGCGCGTCGACGATCGAGAGCACGATCGCGTTCAGGCCCGGCAAGGTGAGCACCAGCGCGGTGATCGCGAATGCGAACATCGCGACCATCGCGATCTTGTTGGGCATGACCGCGGCGAGCGCGATGAACAAGACGATGCCGAAGATCGCGTAGCCGACCTGTTCCACGACCTTGGCCGGGCTGTGAGCGAAGGTCGTCTCGGCGACCTTGCCGTAGACCAGCAGACCGAGGGTGGCGATGCCGTACGCCGTCGAGATGACGACGCCGCGCGCTGCCGAGTCGAAGTGCCAGCGGTCGACCAGGAACGATGACAGGAACGTCGTGAACGGGATCGCGATGATGCCGAACACGAGAGTGCCCACGCAGATCCGCTGGATCGTGGGGATCAGCAGGATCCTCCTGACGATCTCGAAGAACCCGAGCTGCGGCCCGCCCTCGACGGCGCGGTCGGCGTGCAGCTGTTCGGTGTCGAAGCGTCCCGCACCCGGGTCCCGAACTCCGATCGCGCACAGCGAGCTCAGCACCGAGATCCCGCCGAGCACCAGGAACACCCCGCGCCAGGTCAGGTCGAACGGCCCGGTCAGCAGCGACACCAGTAGCGGCGCGACGATCTGCCCGACCACGGTGATCGCGCGGTATCCGGTGAGCACCCGCAGCCTGGCCTGTGGCGGATAGGTGTCGGCGAGGAGCGGCGTGTGCAACGCATTGACGCTTCCGGTCGACAATCCGTCGGCGACCAGGACGAGAAGCAGTGCGACCAGCGACGTCACGAACCCGGTGAACAGCGTGATGACGCTCCACCCGATCGCGGTGATCAGACAGAGCAGGCCGCGCCGCCCCCAGCTGCGGGCGAGTGCGGCCATGGGCAACGGCGCCACCGCCTGGGCCAGGAAGCCCAGCGACTGCGCCAGCCCGATCAGCCCGAACGACAGACCGAGGGTGTTGCGGACGTCGGGCGCGACGACGACGAGCGCGCTGCCCTGGAACAGGTCGACGAAGCCGAGCACCCCCAACGCGACCATCGGGTAGAGCCCGACGCCGTGCTCGCGCAGGACGGCGCGAAGCGACCGCGGATCGTCCTGGGCCGGTTCAGCCTGCGTTCCCTGCAAGCCGAGTGTTGCGCGGGCGGCCTGACGCCGTGCCGCGAGACGGTCGCCGACCGGCGCCGGCACGGCCGCGCCGTTCGCGGCGGTCACGGCGCGCTCTTCGGCAGGTCGAACTCGCGTACCCACGCGCTCTCGTTGAGTCGGTCGCCGTTGGGTGCGAGGAGTACGACGGTCGCTTGATGACGTTGGCGGGAGGCGCGGTCGTAGTCGAGGTCGGGGATGATCCGGATCGTGATGTGGTCCTGATCGGTCTCGTACACATTGGTGGCCGCCAGCAGCGCGGGCGTCGCACGGGTGCCCTTGGGCAGCACCGAGTCGATGTTGTGCCCGACTTTGACGGCTTGCTGGTCGATGAAGATCCCGAAGCGGTAGTCGCCCGGCGGCTTCATCGTCCACGACAGCGTCACCGGGAGGCGGGTCAGCTGGTCCTCCGCCGGCGCGGTGAAGCTGAGGCGGTGATCCTGGACGAACTCCAACCCGCTGCAGCCGCTGATGGCGGCGGCGGCCGTGACGGCGAGTGCCGTGGCCGTGAGCGATGGACCGGAGATTCGCACGGTGTGGTCAGGCGCTCGCCGGCGTCGTGGACGCGTCGACCTCGGCGTAGAAGTCGAGTGCCTCGCGGGTGACCCGCTCGATGTCCATCAGCAGGTAGTTGTGTGCCGCGCCTTCGTAGCTCGACAGCCGGGCGCCGGGGATGGTCCGGGCGATCTCCTGGCCCTTCTCGTACGGCACGAGGTTGTCCGCCGTGCCGTGCTGGACGAGGGCCGGAACCGAGATCGTGGCGGCGTCGCCGAGCGTCATGCTGAACTCGGAGATGCCGACGTGTTGTGCGACGACCCCGCGGGTGGAGAACCGGTCCTTCTTCAACATCGCGTAGTCGCGCCGGGCGACGTCGGCGGGCACGTTCGGGTAGGCCTTGCTGCCGGTGAACACTCTGAGGACGCCCGGCGGGATCCGTAGGAGCACCGACCCGAGCACCGGATGCGGCTTGACGACCTCGGTCTTGATGGCCGTGCAGCCGAGGATGAGGGAACGTACCCGCTCCGGCGCGGTGATCGCGAGCTGTTGGGCGATGCCGCCCCCCATCGACACACCCCAGACATGGGCCGAGTCGAGTCCCGCCGCGTCCATCACGGCGAGGGCGTCGGCGACCATCTCGGCGACCGACGCGGTCCGCGCCGCCCGGCTCTGCCCGGTGCCCCGGTTGTCGAACCACACGACGTGGTGCTGCTCGGTCAGGGCGTCGCGCACCGGCCACCACATCTCGGCGCTGTACTTGTGGCCCATGATCAGCAACAGCGGGGAGCCTTCGCCCTGCTGTTCCCAGTGGATCCGGACGCCGTTGCTGCTGACGAATGGCATGTGAGGTCCTCGGGTCGGTGACGGTCAGGAGAACGGCGTGACGGGGCCGGTGTAGTGGAAGCACCGGCAGCTCGAGTCGAAAGCCAACGGTCGGTACGCGCTTGCGCCCGCGTGGTGTTGCGGGTCGAGAGTCGAGGTGAACGTCACCGCGTCAGCCCGTGACGAGCCCAGCTTGTTGTAGCCGTCGAGCAGGCTGGCTCCGGTGATGTTCGAGGCGCCAGAGGCGTTCGCAGCGGCCTGGACGAACAGCATGGCGTCGCAGTACTGGAAGGTCGCGAACTCCTGCACGTTGTTGGTGAGCTGGCCGGTCGGCCGCTCGATCTCGGCGCACAGTCGGGTCGCGGAGTTCTCGAAGACGCTCGACCCGTAGGTGCCGACATCGGCGGTGGGCTGCCAACCGACACCGATCGCGCCGGCCAGCGCGCCGAGGACCATCTTGGTGTGCGCCTCGGCGAGTGCCCACGGGCTGTCGAGCGAGGTCAGCGCGTACTTGGGGTACCAGTGCTGCTGGTAGGCGTCCTGGATGAAGCTGCCTTCGACGCCGGGCGCAAGGAAGAGCACGTTCGTCACGCCGTTCGCCCGCATGTGGAGTTCGTCGTTCGAGACGGTTTGCGCCTCGGCGACGGCCGCCTGCGTCGATGGCGGGTACTCGATCCCGTACGAAGTGACCGAGGCCACCCTTCCCTTGAGCATGGGTACGACCACGTCGTTGTAAGCGTCGACCGCTGCGGTCTCGTTGGTGCCCAGCATGACGCCGACGCGGCTCTTCGAGCTCAGCACGTGGTCGGCCAGCATCGTCTTCACCAGCGCGGACATGACGTCCGTCGTCGTCGCCTCGTACGGGCTCACGAGGTAAGGGATGTTCCGGTAGGAGTTGTTGTCGTGGAGGTAGCCGCCTCCCGAGACATACGGGATGTGGTGGCTGCTCAGACAGGCGGCGAGATCGTTCGGGATGGCAAAGCCGACGGCGACGCCGATCGCGACGTGGTGGTCCTGCGTCCAGTCGCTGCAGATCGCCGCCATCGTGGTGGAGTACGGCTGCGTGCTCGTCAGCGGGATCGAGTAGTAGACCGGTTCGAGGACGTGCCCGGCGAGTCCGCCGTGCTTGTTCACGTAGCCGATGGCCGCGTTGGCGTCGGTCTGCAGGTTGCCGAGGTCGTCACTGCCCCCGAACAGCTTCGCGAAGGCACCGAGGTCCCCGCTGTAGACGATCCCGACCTCGACCGCCGACAGCTTCGCGGGACCCTTGTAGACCTTGCCCGTCGGCGTCGGCGTGGACGGCGGCGCGGTGGAACTCGGCGTCGCCGCCGAGGTCGCGCCGGTTGGGGCAGTAGCGCGCCCGGCGCGGCCCGTCGGGCTGGCGCTCGCCGAAATCGTCGGTTCCGCGCCGCCCGCGGTCGCCCTCGGGACGGCGGGGACCGTGCCGCTCGGACCGGTCGGGCTCGAGCCGGTCGCGGCGGTCGGGACGACCTCGCCGGGGACGATGACCTGGGTCGACCCGTCGAAGCCTTCGTCGGCACGCTGGCTGAGGACGGCGTGTGCGTTGCGGACCGTGGTGCCGCATGCCGCCACCGACAGCAGCGCGATGCCGGCGACCGCGGTGGTGCGTAGACGGCTTCGGCGGCTGCTGCGGTTCATCGCACCTCGTCGTAGAGCAAGCACTGCGGGCCGGACTATCAGTTGATAGTTAGCCGTGAAGTAAGCCACCTGCTGTCCTGCAAGTCAAGGAAGGTTTGATGCGATCGAACGATCGTTGACAGAGCGGCTCCGAGTTGGGTTTGCTTTCGGCGTGGGCAAGCGCAACGAGCGGCTCGCCGTTGCGCCTGCGACGGTGGTGACTCGGCGCTGGCGAAGCGACCTCGATCCCCGCGCCCTGCCGCCCACCGAGCACCTGACGCTGGGGCAGCGCCGAGTGCTCGGCGCCTGCCTCGTGCTGTTCGCCGAGCAAGGCTTCGCCGCGACGTCGATCAGGGACGTGGCTGGCGCTGCCGGGATGCAGTCGGCAAGCCTCTACAACCATTTCGCGTCCAAGGACGCGATGCTGACCGAGCTGGTGACGCTCGGAGTGGGCACGCACCTCGAGCGGCTGATCGCCGCAGTGGTGAACTCCTCAGCCGGACCGGTCGAGCAGCTGCGATCGGCGATCCGCACCCATGTCGCGGTGCACTGCGAGTACCCGAACCTCGGTCTCGTCGTGAACCACGAGGTGCGACACCTGACGCCCGAGGCAGCGATCGCACTCGAGTCGGTACGCCGGAAGTCCGGCGGCCTGGTGAGCGAGGTGCTCAACCGTGGGGTCGAGGAGGGAGTGTTCACCCTCGACGCGCCGCAGGCCGCGATCTTCGCGATGGCCAGCATGGGGGTCGACGCGGCCCGCTGGTATCCCTATCAAGACGAGATCTCGGCAGAGCAGCTGTGCGACGTCTACGCCGAGCTGGCACTTCGGATGGTTGGAGCCTGACGCATGACCTCGATCCCGGCGGCACTGCGCGCGTTCGCGGCCGCCAAGCCCGACGCCCCGGCGGTCACCGACACCAAAGCGACACTGTCGCGTCGGGAGCTGCTCGACCGCGCCGACACCGTGGCTCACGCACTGCATGACCAAGGCGTCGGGGTGGGCGACCTGGTCTCGATCGGGCTGCCGAGCGACGCCTCCCACGTGGTGGCTTCGATCGCCACGTGGCTGGTGGGGGCGACGCCACAGCCGGTAGCGGCGAACATGCCGCGCGCCGAGCTGGACGCGGTCCTCGAGCTGGCGAAGCCGGCGATGGCGATCGGCTTCGACGGCGGCGACCTCGCGCCGACGATGCTCACGCTGCCCGAGCCGACCGGGCAGGCTCGCGAGCCGTTGCCCGACGTGGTCTCACCCAACTTCAAGGCGCCGATGTCCGGCGGGTCGACCGGTCGGCCGAAGCTGATCGTTGCCACGAACCCGGCCGAGGTGGAGGGGCTCGCCCTGCTCGGCCAGGTCATGCGGATCAAGGCCGAGGACACGTCCTTGATCACTGCGCCGATGCACCACAACGGGCCGTTCCTGACCTCGACCGCGACGATCGCGCTCGGCGGCCATGTCGTCCTGCCGGGCCGCTTCGACGCCGAGACCACCCTCGCGCTCATCGAACGGGAACGTGTCGGATGGGTCTACCTCGTGCCGACGATGATGTCGCGGATCACGAAGCTGCCTGACGACGTCCGCCTCCGCTACGACCTGTCGACCCTGCACACGGTGATGCACATGGCGGCGCCGTGCCCGCCGTACCTCAAGCAGGCGTGGATCGACTGGCTCGGCGGAGAACGCATCATGGAGCTCTACGCCGGGACCGAGGCGCAGGCTGCGACGTTCATCAGCGGCACCGAATGGCTCGAGCACCGCGGCTCGGTCGGCAAGCCACTGATCGGGCAGATGCAGATCTGTGATCCGGACGGCAAGCCGTTGCCGACCGGCGAGGTCGGCGAGGTGTGGATGAAGTCCGACGCCGGCCCGACTTACAAATACATCGGAGCGGAGCCGAGGGCCCGCGAGGACGGCTGGGAGTCACTCGGCGACCTGGGCTGGATGGACGCCGACGGCTACCTCTACCTCAACGACCGGTTGACGGATATGGTCCTGGTCGGCGGCAGCAACGTCTACCCCGCCGAGGTCGAGGCCGCGCTCGATGAGCATCCGCACGTGCTGTCGTCATGTGTCATCGGGCTGCCGGACGACGACCTCGGCAACCGGCTGCACGCGTTGGTGCAGCTTCGCGACGAGGTCAGTGACGACGAGCTGCGGTCGTGGTGCGGCGAGCGGTTGACGAAATACAAGGTGCCGCGGACCTTCGAGCGGGTGGCGCAGCCGCTGCGCGACGATGCGGCGAAGGTACGCCGCTCGCAGCTTCGCGCCGAACGCCTTCCCGGTTAGGCGCCGGCCGGCAGCGGTCCGGCTGAGACGAAGTCGCGCGTTTGCCCGACCCGCAGCCGGGGATTCGTCTGACATCTGTCGAGGAGGTTCTCGGATGTCGAACGACGCCATCGTGATGCTGAAGGAAGACCACAAGAGGGTTCGCGCGCTGTTTCGCGAGTTCAAGGGCGCCGGGGAGAATGCGACGGCCACCAAGGCGAAGCTCGTCGACAAGATCCTCGAAGAGCTCACCGTGCACACCTACATCGAGAACGAGGGGATGTACCCGGCCGTCCGGGAGCAGGTTCCCGAGCTGGAGGACGACATTCTCGAGTCGCTCGAGGAGCACCACGTGGCGGACGTGCTGTGCATGGAGCTCGCCGCGATGAGTCCTGAACACAAGCATTTCGACGCGAAGGTCGCCGTTTTGATCGAGAACGTCGAGCACCACATCGAGGAAGAGGAGACCGAGTGGTTCCCGCAGGTGCGCGAGAAGCTCGGTCGTAACGAGCTCCAGGCGATCGGGACCCGGCTCGAGGAGCTGAAAGCCAAGTCGCCGCGCCGGCCGTCGAACCCGAAGTCGCTGGTCAAGGCCGTCAAGGCGCTCGTCTCCTAGGAGCAGCGATGGCCAACGAACTCGACGGCAAGACGATCGCCTTCCTGGTGGCCAACGAGGGCGTCGAGCAGGTGGAGCTCACCGAGCCGTGGCGGGCGGTCGAGGCGGCCGGCGGCACCCCCAAGCTGGTCGCACCCGAAGCGGGGAAGGCACAGGGGTTCAACCATCTCGACAAGGCGGACGAGTTCCCGGTCGACGTCAGCGTCGCGGACGCGAGCGCGCAGGACTACGACGCCCTCGTGCTGCCGGGCGGGGTCGCCAACCCGGACCAGCTGCGGACCGAGCCGGCCGCGGTCGCGTTCGCGAAGTCGTTCTTCGACGCGGGCAAGCCGGTTGCCGCGATCTGCCACGCGCCATGGACGCTGGTGGAGGCCGACGTGGTCCGTGACCGGAAGATGACCAGCTGGCCGAGCCTGCAGACGGATCTGCGAAACGCGGGCGCCGACTGGGTGGACGAGCAGGTCGTGGTGTGCACAGGCGGGTCGAACGTGCTGATCTCGTCGAGGAAGCCGGACGACCTCGACGCCTTCTGCCGGGAAATGGTGGATCGGTTCGCGGCTGCGTAACCGGCGGCGACTAGATTCAACGTCGCCAGGGCGGCACTCTGCACCGCCCGTTTCCCCTCAAGAGGAGCACCATGAGCATCCGGCTGGGCGACGACGCCCCCAACTTCACCGCCGACACCACAGAGGGCGAGATCGACTTCTACCAGTGGAAGGGCGACTCGTGGGCGGTGCTGTTCAGCCACCCCGCTGACTTCACGCCCGTCTGCACGACCGAACTCGGTCGCACCGCGGCGTTGAAGAGCGAGTTCGACAAGCGGAACACGAAGGCGATCGCCGTGTCGGTGGACTCCGTCGACAACCACAACGGCTGGGCGCCCGACATCGCCGCGGCCACGGGCAGCGAGGTGAACTTCCCGATCATTGCCGACGAGTCGCACAAGGTGTCTGAGCTCTACGACATGCTCCACCCGGGTGAGGGCGACTCGAGCACCGTACGGTCGGTGTTCATCATCGCGCCGAACAACAAGGTGCGGCTGACCCTGACCTACCCGAAGTCCGTCGGCCGCAACTTCGACGAGATCGTGCGCGTCATCGACGCGCTACAGGCCACGGACCGGGACCCGATCTCGACCCCGGTCGACTGGAAGCCGGGTGACCGCGTCATCGTGTCGCCGACGATCTCGACCGAGGACGCGCGGGCGAAGTTCGCGAACGTCGAGGAGAAGAACTCCTACCTCAGGTACGCCGACCAGCCCTGATCGTCGCGTCGGATGCCCGGCGGAGGAGTAACGATCATGACCGCCGGGCATCAATGACGTGTGAGTACCACTTCCCACCTATCGACAGACCTCTGCGACGGCAGGCAGCGCTACGCGACGTACGCCGACGCGGATCGACAGGCGTGGTACGCCATGGCGCGCCGGCGTAACGCCGACGAGGACTTCATGCTTGCGGCGCACTATTGCCCTCGATGCAAGGGCTGGCACATAGGCAATCCGCGCAAGCAGTCTGCGGAACGGTGGAGCGCCTCGCTGTCCTAGTCGGCAGCGAGGCGCTTCGGCGTCCGAGGGGGCGAAAGCTCAGGGCTTCGGCAGCGGCGGCGTGTACATGCTCGCCGACGGCTCAGAAGCTCGGCGGCGGCGGGTGATGCCGAACACCGCGGCGGCCGCGGCCACTCCACCCAGCACGACGCCCAACATCGCCCATCGGCTGCGTCCCTTGGGCAGCCGATCGGTGACCGCGGACGGATCGACGTCCTTGAGTGACGGCAGATGCGAGCGGACCGTCTCGACATCCACCGACGGCAGATGCGACCGAACCGCTTCGGTCGCGTCTTTCGCCGAGGGCATGTTCTTCGGTGCCTTCTCGCGCAGGTTCGACAACACGTCGCTCACAGCTTCACTCATGGCGGCGTTGTGCCCGCTCACCTGACGACTAAGCAGTCCCGGCTCGCCAGGTCCAACGTCGCCGGAGTGGCGGTATGGATCCGGCAGCCGCCTGAGGTCTCGACGGTGACCGCAGACCCCGCGTGGCTGATCGTCAGCCTGCCGTACGCCGCGGTGAAGCGCACGACCGCAGTCGGCGGCCGATCGAATCGATAGCTGATGTTCCACAGGTGTCCGCTGGTCGCGACCGTCTGGTTCGTCCAGGTCCGCGGATGGTCGACGACGGGCTTGAACAATCCCCAGGCGATCGCGGCGGCCAGTTCTTTGGAGAAGTCCGGCCCGTCGTGTCCGCCAGGGTGAGGCACGTACGTGACTGCGACACCGGCACGCTGCGCGGCCTGCCTGAACAGCACGTTCATCGGGTAGATGATCGGGCCCTCGAGCCCGCCGCCACCGAGTGCGAGGACCAGGTTCTGGTCGATGCCCGCCTTGCTCGGTACGCCGGTGCCTGTCGTCAGGAAGACGTGCGTGTGTTGCAGGTTCTGCACCAGGCGGGTGGGGTTGTGGCCGGTCGCGTAGAAGCCGTCGGGCGGGCCGAGCACCGGGTAGGACGCGTGGTCGTCACGCAGCGGGGCCGCCGAGACGATCCCCATGCCCTCCTGGGTGATCGCACCGAAGTACTGCGGGTCGAGGAAGCCGGACAGGCTCGCGACGGTGCCGAAGAAGCCCGGCAACCGGCCGCCGAGGTAGGTCGCGCCGAGCCCGCCCATCGAGATCCCGATCACGGCGTGCCAGCGTCGCTGCGGGCGGATCCGGTAGTGGTGGAGGATCCACGGGACCACGTCGTCGAGGAAGTAGCTCTCCCACGCGGGGTCACGGCGCTTGCCGTTGTTCCACCAGTCGTCGTACCAGCCGTTGTACGGCTCCGGGGTGACCACGATCGCGTTGATGTGGACGCTCGTCCCGAGCGCCGCCTTGGCGTAGTCGCCGCCGAGCCCGCCCAGGTTGAGCACCAGCGGGTAGCGCTCGGCGGGGTCGTAGCCGGCCGGCAGCAGCACGTCCGCACGAGGCTGACCGGGGTAGGGCAGCCACTTCGCCGGAACGTAGTCCTGCGGGTCCGGGATCGTCGTGGTGACCAGCCGCGGCCCGACGCTCGCCACGGCGCTGTGCGCTGCGGGCGCGCTTCCCGCTGCGCCTACCGCCGCGCCTCCCGCCGCGCCGAGCGTCAGCGCCGCGCTGAGCGCTGCTGCTACCGGCCAACGGACGCGGATCACGTCCGGGACACTAATCGGCAACCCTGCAGATATCTGCCGACCTCCGCCCGGCAGGATGGTCCGGTGACCGACCGCCGTACCTTCCTGACCCGTTCCGACGAGCACACGTTCGTCCCGACGCGCGCCGCCGTGGGCCCGTGGGGTCCCGACACGGTCAGCGGGCTCGTCATCACCGGCCTGGTCGGGTACGCCGCGGAGCGGGCGGCTGGCAATGCGGATTTCGTCGGCACCCGGCTGACCGTCGACATGGTGCGCATGGCGATGCAAGGCGAGCTCCGCACCGAGGCGACCGTGTTGCGGGAGGGCCGCCGGCTGCGGATGGTCGACGTGACCATCAGCCAAGGTGAGCGCAACGTCGCGCACGGGCGAGGCATCTTCGTCCGCCGCTGCGAGCCGCCGCCCGGAGCCGTCTGGTCCGCGCCGGTGGCGATGGCGAAGCCGCCCGAGCCCGCCGACACCCCGCAGTACGGGCCGAAGCCGTACGTCGGTCCCGACGCGACGGCGGCGGCCGACTTCGAGCCGTGGCGGGACGCCACCCAGCCGAAGTACGTCTGGTACGACTTCGAGGCCGCGCTGGTCGAGGGCGAGCCCACCTCGCCCTTTGTCCGCGCCGCCGCAGTCGCCGACGTGTCGAACCCGCTCATGAACTGGGGCAGCCACGGCCTGCAGTTCGTGAACTCCGACATCACGATGCTGCTGGCCCGCGAGCCGGAGGGGACGATGCTCGGCCTGGCCGCTCGCGACCGTCAGGAAGCCGGGGGAGTGTCCGTCGGGTCGGCCGTCATGTTCGACCCGGCCGGACCGATCGGGCTCACCACGGTCACCTCCCTGGCCTCCGAGGTCCGGATGTCGATCCCGGACCACCGCGCCGCCAGCAGCTGAGACCGCCGCTGTCCACGTGCGTGTGGGGTGCGAGCGGAGCTGCTCATGTCTGTCATTGGCGATCCCGGCGCCAATCGTTACATCTCCGCGGTCATCTCACCTGTGTCAGGGCGACTCGGAGTCGTCCTCACCAAGCCCTTCCATCACCTCGACCACCCGCTCGAGGACGGTGATCGCGGCGGCGATGCTGCGGCCCGGTACGTCGGCGAAGATCTCCGACATCCGCCGCCGCCAGTACGCCTGCTTCTCCTCGACCACTCGCTGCCCGGTCGGGGTGAGGGTGATGAAGCACTGCCGGCGGTCGTGTACATCGCGCTGACGGGTCAGCAGCCCGCGGGCTTCGAGCTGGTCGATCGCCACGGTCATCGATGCAGGCGTCAGATCGGCTGCTCTCGCCAGTGCGCCGACCGTCGCGTAGGGCTGTTCCAGGAGCAGATGGAGAGCGCGCAGGTGGGTGCTGCTCAACCCGGACTCGGCGTTGTGGTGCTCACGGTGCCGCAGCCGACGGTCCGCAGACAGCAGTCGGCTCACCGAGCTGCGCAGCGCGTCCAGCTGCTCGTCGGTAGGCGTGGTCACGCCGCTCCCACCAGGGCGTCGGAGGTGACCTCGCCCGCCAGCGGCGGCGCGCCGTCGAGCCTGGCCCGCCGTTCGATCCACCAGAGCAGAACGGTGGGCAGCGAGGCGACGGCGGTGATCGCGAGCACCCAGCCGAAGCTCACCCCGAAGGCGTGCGCTTGTCCCGCGGCGGTGCCGGCGTGGTCGAGATGGTTCTGCAGGATCACGGTGAGGATGGCCGTGCCGATCGAGGAGCCGACTCGCTGAACGACGTTGATCTGCGGGGTCGCGTCGTTGACCTGATCCGGGGTCAGCCCGCGCAGCGCCGCGGTCATCGCGGGCATCGAGGACAGGCCCACGCCAAGGCCGCGCGCGAGCATGGCGAACTCGACCGGCAAGTACGCCGTGTGCGCGCCGAGGAAGAGGAACGGCACGGTCGTCGCGATGCTGACGAGCGCTCCGCAGATCGAGACCAGGCCCGCGCCGTACCGATCGACCAGACCGCCGGCCCACCACACGGCAAGCGCGGAGCCGATCCCTTGGGGCCCCAGCAGCAGTCCGGTACGAAGGGCGTCCTCGCCGCGCACGGTCTGGAAGTACAACGGCATCAGGATGAGCCCGCCGAACATCGCGGCACCGAGGCAGAACGTCGTCAGCGAGGCGGCGCTGAAGGACTTGTCCTTGTAGAGCCGCATGTCCAACAACGGCCGGTCGACGCGCAGAGCCCGGATCACGAACACCGTGACGAGCGCCGCGCCTGCCAGCAGGGGAGCGAGGACGGTGGCGGACAGGAACGGATCGACGCCGATCTTGGCGAGGCCGTAGGTGATGCCCACGAGTCCGGGTGCGACGATCGCGAGCCCGCTGATGTCGAGCGGGCCGGCGTCTTCCGGTTGGTCGGCCGGGAGCAGTCGTAGCGCCGCGACGAAGGCCGCGACGCCGACCGGCAGGTTGACGTAGAAGATCCAGCGCCATCCGGCGTGGTCGAGCAGGAGTCCGCCGATGGTGGGCCCGACGACCGGGCCGAGGATCACCGGCACGGAGATCGCACTCATCACCCGCGCCAGGCGCTGCGGGCCCGCCTTCTTGACCACCAGCATCATGCCGAGCGGGACGATCATGCCGCCGCCGACGCCTTGCAGCACCCGAAACGCGATCAGCCATGCGATCGACGGGGACAGCCCGCACAGCGCCGACCCGAAGGTGAACACGACGATCGAGATCAGGAACAAGCGCTTGGTGCCGTAGCGCTTGGCCGCCCACCCGGTGGTGGGGATCACGGCCGCCAGCGCCAGCAGATAGCCGGTGACGACCCACTGCACCGTGTCCAGCGAGGTCTTCAGGTCGCGGGAGAGCGAGATCAGCGCGACGTTGACGATGGTCGTGTCGAGGGTCGACATGACCATGCCGAGGATGACGACGACGCAGACCCGCCAGACGTCTGCGCCGAGCGGGGGACGTGCCGCCGATCGTTTCATGACGTAAAGATTAGGTGGCTAACTTTCTGGTGTCTAACTTTCCCGGATGCTGTCGAGGATCCGCTGCAGGTCTTTCAGGTCGGCGGCCGGCAGCCTGCTGAGCGCCGCCGGGGGGCAGCTGAGGATCTCGTCGGCGGTGCGAGCGAGGGCGAGCCCGCGCTTGGTGGTCTCGACGACCTTCGCGCGCCGGTCGGTGGGGTGGGGCCGGCGCTGCACCAGGCCGAGCTTTTCCAGGTCGTCGACGAGCGTGGTGGCGTTGGGCGGATCGATGCCGAGGGCCGCGGCGAGCTCACCCATGGACATCGGTTGGCGGGCAAGCCGGCGCAGCGCGCGCGTCTTGCCGAAGCTGAGCCCGACGGCCTCCGACACCTCGCGGCGACGCTGGTTGCTCAGAACGAGGTCGGCCATCATCGCCCAGACCTCTCGCGCGTCCGTCGTCATGAGCCGAGAAACTCCGGGTTCAGCTCGGCCGCCGCGCGGCGGGCAGATTCGGTGGCGACGGGCGTGGTGGCGAACCAGCCGAGCAGGGCGACAGCGGCGCCGCAGCTGAACATCACCCACCAGCCCGGGTGGCTCGCCGCGGCGAGGCCGTCGTACGAGCGCTCGCCGATCCGCGAGGTGACCAGCGCTCCGATGACGGCGACGCCCAGGGTCGATCCGACCTGACGTGAGGTGGAGGCGACCGCCGACGCGACACCGGCCTGCGCGCGTGGCATGCCGGAAACGGCGGCGTTGGTGATCGGCGCGTTGACCAGTCCGAACCCGAGGCCGAAGACGAGGTAGGCGGCGAACAGCCAAGCGAAGGAGGTCGTCGCGGTCAGCTGCGTCAGCATCGCGCTGGCGGCCATGAAGCAACCGCCGGAGGCCAGCAGCGGCAGCCGCGGACCGCGTCCGCCCACGAGGCGGCCGGAGATCGGTGAGGCAATCATCGTCATCGCTGCCATCGGCAGGGTGTCGAGCCCCGCGTGCAGCGGGGAGAGGCCGCGGACGTTCTGCAGGTACAGCGTGTTGACCAGCAGGAAACCGCCGAGGGAGGCGAACGCCGCGACCGCGGTCAGTGTCGCGGCGGAGAACGGGATCGAGCGGAAGAAGCGCAGATCGATCAGGGGCTCTTCGCGGCGCGACGCGTGGCCCACGAAGCAGGCGAGCGACACGGCGGCGACCGCCAGCGCCGCGACGATCGTCGCGGAGGTCCACCCGCGCCGCGGCGCCTCGATGATGCCGAAGGTCAGCGAGGCCAGCAGGACGACCATCAGCGCCTGCCCGATCGGGTCGAACCGCCGCGGTCGCGGGGCGCGCGACTCCGGCACGAACCGCACGGCAAGCAGGATCGCGAGGACGCCCACCGGGATGTTGATCCAGAACACCGAGCGCCAGCCGGCGGAGGAGACGAGCAGGCCGCCGACCACCGGCCCGAGCGCCATCGAGACACCCACCACCGCACCCCACACGCCGACTGCCTGGGCACGCTCGCGCGGCACGGTGAACGTGTTGGTGATGATCGACATGGCGACCGGGTTGAGCATCGAGCCGCCCACGGCCTGCACCATCCGGAACGCGACCAGCCACCCGAGGCCCGGGGCGAGGCTGCACAGCAGTGACCCGACGGAGAACAGCGTCAGCCCGACGACGAAGGTGCGCTTGCGGCCGAGCCGGTCCGCGGTGGACCCCGACAGCATCAACAGGCTGGCGAGGACCAGGGTGTACGCGTCGAGCGCCCACTGCAGCCCGGAGAGGCTGCCGTGAAGGTCGTGCCCGATCGAGGGAAGCGCGACGTTCACGATGGTCACGTCGAGGCCGACGATCAGCAGGCTCATGCAGCAGATGAGCAGAATGCCGACGCGACGCCGGCGGCTGAGCTCGTGGATCTCGGTCGCCGGCTGGTGTGGCGAAAGTAGTTGTGATCGCATAACTATTATGAAGTTATCACGATCCCGGCGCGACGCCGGCGGCGGCTACTTCCAGGTGAGCATCAGGTCGCGCACGTGGCGCAGCCCTGGCGGGTAGGAGAGGCTCTCGTGCCCCGGGGTCAGCCAGTAGTCCGGGATCCGGCGATGCCACTCCTGGAGGACCACCTTCAGCTCGCGGCGGGCCAGGTGAGAACCGAGGCAGCGGTGCGGGCCCATCCCGAACGTGATGTGGCGGTTGCGGCCGCGGTCGAAACGCACCTCGTGTCCATCCGGGAACTCGATCGGGCAGACGTTCGCCGATCCGTACGCCGCCAGCACCATCGAACCTGCGGTGACCGGGCAGCCGTTGGGGAGCGTGACGTCCTCGGTCGCCGAGCGCGGTGAGGAGAACGGGACCGGCGCCTCCCAGCGGAGCATCTCCTCGACGGCGTTGTCGATGCAGCCGGGGTCGTCGACGAGCTGCTGACGGTGTGCGGGATTTTGCGCAAGGAAGGCGTAGAAGCAGGTCAGGGTGTCGCTGACCGTGTCGAGCCCGGCGATCAGGAACAGGAACAGCACATCGAGGATGTCTTCGTCGGTGAGCCGCACGCCGTCGATCTCCGCATCGATGAACTGCGAGATCACATCGTCGCTGCGGTGCTTCTTGCGCTCCTCGATCAGGCCGGTGAACAGCTCGTAGATCTTCTCGCCGGTCCCGAACAGCACCTTGGTGCGTACTTCGGGGTCGAAGGCCGCCATCTCGTCGATCTTCTCGGGGTGCAGGATGCCGTCCCGCAGGTGCAGGAACTCCTCGAGTCGCTCGATCGGCAACCCGGTGAGGTCGAGGAAGATCGTGCTGGGCAGCAGGTCGGCGAAGTCGTCGGTGAAGTTGCACGAGCCGTTGTCGATGAACGTGTCGATGAGCGCGTTCGCGCGCATGGCGATGTCGGGCTCGTACGCCGCCATCTTCTTGGGGGAGAACAGCGGGTCGAGCAGCCGGCGGTAGTTCGAGTGCTTCGGCGGGTCGACGTTGAGCGGGATGAGCGGGCGGACGTTGCCGAGCCCGAGGTCGACCTTGGAGGAGAACAGCTGCGGGTTGTGCAGGATGTACTCGATCGTCTCGCGATCGAAGTGCATCGACATCCCCTCGATCGGCACCAGGAAGCGGCTGCCTTCGATCAGCGAGCGGAACCGGCTGTGCGGCGCCGAGAAGTCGAGCAGCGCGGTCATGTCGTCCATGACCTGGACCTCGCCGAGGTTGGCTTCCGGGTTCGCGTCGGGGCTCATCACTACTTCAGTCACGGACTAACTGTTGCACGTTCTCTGACGTCTGCGTCAGCAAAGTGTGGGCCAGTTTCCGGCGCAGGGCTTGTATGCATAAAATCAGCCGGTGGTGACGATGCTGCCGGCCCCGACGCTCGACGACGTCGCGGTCCGTGCCGGGGTGTCGCGGATGACCGTGTCCAACGTCTACAACCGTCCCGAAGTGGTCGCCGAACCGACCACGGCGAAGGTCCGGCGCGCAGCCGCGGAGCTGGGGTACGCCGGGCCGAGCCCTGCGGGTCGAGCCCTTCGCCGGGGCCGCACCGGCGTACTCGGGTTGGTGACCGCGGACCCGTTGTCCTACCTGTTCACCGACCCGGGCGCCGCCAGCTGGATGCACGGGTTGACCGAGCAGGCGGCCGAACGAGATCTGGCCCTTCAGGTCATCCACGCCTCGGGCGCCGCGGTACGCCGCAAGATCGCCGACAGCCTGGTCGACGGCTGGATCGTCTTCGGGGTCGCCGCTGACGACCCCGCGATGGCGGCCGTGATCGATCGGCGCCAGCCGTTGGTCACCTGGCCCGGGCCCCACGTGCCCGGGGCGCACTGCATCCGCGCGGACGTCGCAGGCGGCGCCCGGGCCGCAACGGGTCACCTCGTCCGGCTCGGTCATGAGCGGATCGCGATCGTCACGCCGCCGCCGGTCGGGCCGACCTGGCGTACCCGGCTCGCGGCGTACCGGGACGCGTTGGCGGCCCACGACAGGGACTGGTCGTCGGTCGTCGTGGCCGAGACCGTCGCGAACTCTCGTCCGGCGGGCGCTGCGGCCGCGGCCGGCCTGCTGGCGGCGGGTCGACCGACCGCCGTGCTCGCCGCGACCGACGCGCTCGCGCTCGGGGTGTTGGACGCGGCGCACGCGCTTGGGCTGCACGTCCCGCGCGACCTCAGCGTCATCGGCTTCGACGACATCGACGACGCGGCGTCCGCGTCGCCGCCACTGACCACCGTTCGCCAGGACCTGCCATCTCAAGGCCGGCTGGCGGCCCAGCTGGTGTCCGACGCCGCAGCCGGCGACGGCGTGCTTCACGTCCAGCCGACCGACCTGATCGTCCGGTCGACCACGGCGCCGCCTGGCGGCCGGAGGTGAGCCCTGATGTGGTCGGGCTGATCGCCGGTGCGCTCACGACAGGCGCGTGGTTGCCGCAGCTGCACCGGAGCTGGCGCAGCCGGTCCACCCGCGACCTGTCGTGGGCCTATCTGCTCGTCATGACGACCGGGATCGCGCTGTGGCTCGCATACGGCGTCGCCACGCGCGACGTCGCGGTGATCGCGGCGAACTCGGTCACCCTGCTGCTGCTGGCGGCGCAGCTGGTGCTGAAGACCGTCGACCACGCTCGGTCAGGCAGCGATTCGGTCCAGCTCGGCGAGGTCGACCTCGGACAAATGCAGCGAGGCCGCGGCGACGTTCTCTCGCAGATGGACGCGCGATGAGGTGCCGGGAATCAGCAAGACGTTCGGAGACCGGTGCAGCAGCCATGCCAGTGCCACGGCCATCGGCGTAGCGCCGACGCGTTCGGCGACTGCGTCGAGCTTCCCGGACTGCAGCGGCGAGAACCCCCCAAGCGGGAAGTACGGCACGTACCCGATGCCTTGCGCCGCCAGTGCGTCGATCAGCTCGTCGTCGTTGCGGTGCGCGACGTTGTAGTAGTTCTGCACGCACACGACCGGGGCGATGGACTGCGCCTCGGCGATCTGCTCGGCGTTGACCGTGCTGACGCCGAGATGCTTGATCAGCCCGTCGCGCTGCAGCTCGGCGAGCGCCTCGAACTGCGGGGCGATCGATCCGGGCTCGGGCGCGCCCAGGCCACCCATCCGGAGGTTGACGACGTCGAGCGCGTCCAGGCCGAGCCGGTCGAGGTTGTCGTGGACGGCGGCTGTCAGCTCGCGTGGCTCGCGGGCGTTGACCCAGCCGCCGGCGGCGTCGCGCCGGGCGCCGACCTTCGTCACGATCCGCAGGTCGGCGGGGTAGGGATGCAGCGCCTGCCTGATGATCTCGTTCGTGACGTGCGGTCCGTAGTAGTCGCTGGTGTCGATGTGGGTGATGCCGAGCTCGACTGCCTCGCGCAGCACCGCGATCGCCTCGTCGCGGTCAGCCGGCGGTCCGAACACACCCGGGCCGGCGAGCTGCATCGCGCCGTAGCCCATCCGCGTCACGGTGAGGTCGGGTGCCAGCGTGAAAGTTCCGCCGGGCGCGGTTGCGGTCATGGGTCGAAACCTAGGACGTGCTGTCCAGCCCGATGTCGAGGCTCGGGGCAGCGTGGGTGAGCGCGCCGACGGCAAGGTAGTCGACGCCGGTGGCGGCGACGGCGCGGGCGTTGTCGAGCCGCAGCCCGCCGCTGGCCTCCAGGCGTACGTGCGGCGCACGGCTGCGGACCAGCGCGACTGCCTCCGTCAGCTGCGCCGCGGAGAAGTTGTCCAGCAGGATCTCCGTGGCGCCATGGTCGAGTGCCTCCCCGAGCTGCGCCAGCGTGTCGACCTCCACCTGCACCACGTACTCGGCTGCGGGGTAGGCCTCGGCGACCCGCTCGAGAGCGGCACCGACCCCACCCGCCGCGACGACGTGGTTGTCCTTGATCAGTACGGCGTCGTCGAGGCCGCGCCGGTGGTTGACGCCGCCGCCGCAGCGCACGGCGTACTTCTCGAGGTTGCGAAGTCCCGGCGTGGTCTTGCGGGTGTCGCGAATCCGGGCGCCGGTACCAGCGACGGCGTCAACCCATGTCCCCGTGACGGTCGCGATGCCGGACAGGTGACCGAGCAGGTTCAGCGAGAGCCGCTCGATGCCGAGGATGCCGCGCGCGTCGCCGACCACCGTCGCGATCACCTCGCCCGCCGCGATCGGCGCGCCGTCGTCGGCTCGCCACTCGACGCGGGCCCGGTCGCCGAGGACCAGCTCGTAGGCGGCGAGCAGAACCGGCCCGCCCGCGAGGACCCCGGGCTGGCGGGGGACGTAGCTCACCGCGATCTCGGTGTGCGGACTCACCGTCGCCAACGACGTGAGGTCACCCCGAACGCCGAGGTCTTCCTCGACGGCGGCCCGGATCACTCGCGCCACGTCGCCGGGGTCCAGCCCCGCGCGTTCGAGCAGTGTCGCGGTGCCCGTCCGAAGCTCGTTCATGCCGTCCGCTCCAGCGCCGGCCGAGAGCGAGCGATCGGTTCGACCGTCGTGACAGGCAGGCCGTCGGCACCGAGCGAGGTGAGCACCCGGTGGCGGTGCCACCATTCGCTGGCGGCGGGATGGTCGTCGCGCCAGTGGCAACCGCGGCTTTCCCGACGGGTCGACGCGGCGGCGACGACGGCGCTCGCCGCCAGCCACTGGTCTCCGACCGAGTCCGCGTCGTCGACGCCTTGTGCGGAGGGCATCGAGGCGAGCCGGTCGGCGGCGTCAGCGAGCGCAGCGCCGTCACGCCGGATGCCGGCGTCGTCACTGAGCAGCAGCCGGATGCCGTCGAGCCGAGCCCGGTTGACCGCGGGCCGCGGTGTGAGGGTGTCGGGCTGCGACGTCGTAAGGGGCAGGCTCAGACACAGCCGCGCGGCGAGCCGGGCACCGAAGACGAGTCCTTCGACGAGGCTGTTGGAGGCGAGCCGGTTCGCGCCGTGGACGCCGGTCGCTGCCGCTTCCCCGACGGCGAACAGGCCGCGGACGTCGGTGGCGCCCCACTCGTCTGTGCGGATGCCGCCGCAGCTGAAGTGCTGTGCCGGTGCGACCGGAATCGGTACGGCGGACGGGTCGATCCCGTGCGCGGCGCATGCGGCGACGACCGTGGGAAACCGGCTTGTGAGATCGTCGACCGAGGTCGCGTCCAGATAGACCCGGCCGGCCGCGGCGCGTACCTCGGCGACCCGCCTGGCCACCACATCGCGCGGCGCCAGGTCGCCGAGCGGGTGGCGGCCGGCCATCACCGGCCGCCCTCGTCCGTCTCGTAGGACCGCGCCTTCACCACGCAGGGCTTCCGTGATGAGTGGGACCTGGCCCGCGCCGCCACCGGTGTCGAGGGCGGTGGGGTGGAACTGGACGAACTCCAGGTCGGTCAGGGTTGCGCCGGCTCGAAGTGCCAGCCCGAGCCCGGCGCCCGTGACCTCCGCCGGGTTCGTCGACGTGGTGAACAGGCCGCCGATTCCCCCGGTGGCGATGACGACCGCTGCGGCCGACAAGACCTGCTCACTGCCGTCAGGGCCGACGGCGACGACCCCTCGCACCGCCCGGTCCAGCCCGCGCCCGACGGTGAGCAGGTCGCGCGCCTCGGTGTGCTCGAGGATGTCCACGTCGTGCTGTCGAACCGCCGTGGCAAGACTGCGACTGACCTCGGCGCCGCTGGCGTCGCCGCCGGCGTGCGCGACCCGCCGCTGACTGTGGCCGCCTTCTCTGGTCAGCGCGATCCGGCCGAACCCGTCGCGGTCGAGCCGGGCGCCGCGTCGTAGCAGATCACAGACCGCTTCGACCGCCGAGCCGGTGAGGATCTGGATCGTGGCCGGATCGCCGAAGTCACTGCCCGCCGTGACGGTGTCGACGGCGTGGAGCGACGCCGAGTCATCCTCGCCCAACGCCGCGGCAAGCCCACCTTGCGCCCACGTGGTGCTGCCGCCGCGCAGCTCGCCGCTCGTGACGAGTGCGACCCGGCGTACGCCGGCCAGGCCGAGTGCGGTGGCGAGCCCCGCGACGCCCGACCCGATCACGACGACGTCGTAGAGTCCGTCGGCGCGCGCGCCCGTCATTCCCCGCCGCCTGGGGTGCCGATCGCGATCATCCGTTCGACGGCGCGGCGCGCGCGGGCCGCGATGGGCTGCGGGACGTCCACCTCGTCACGCTCTTCGCGCAAGCTGGCCAGCAGCAGCTCCGGGGTCGTCATCTTCATGTAGCGGCAGGACGCCTTCGGGTTCATCGGAAGGAACGTCACTCGTTCGTTGGCGAGCCGCAGCTGGTGGAGCATCCCGATCTCGGTCGCGACCAGCACCGTCGGGGTGGACAGCTGCGGCGCAAGCTCAGCCATGCCGCCCGTCGACAGGACGTGGGTGCGATCGGCCGGCAGGTCCCCGGTGTCGGCGAGATAGAGGGCGGAGGTGGCGCACCCGCACTCGGGGTGGATCAACAACGAGGCGTCGGGGTGCGCTGCAACCTGCGCGCGGACGTCGGTGGGGGAGATCCCGGCGTGGACATGGCACTCGCCGAGCCACACGTGCAGGTTCTCGCGACCGGTGACGCGCCGGACGTGCGCGCCGAGGAACTGGTCGGGAAGGAAGAGCACGGGCTGGTCGGCGGGGATCGACGCGACGACGTCGACGGCGTTGGAGGAGGTGCAGCAGACGTCGGCTTCGGCTTTGACCGCAGCGCTGGTGTTGACGTAGGCGACGACTGCCGCATCCGGGTGCTCCGCCTTCCACGCCTTGAGCTGGTCGGCGTCGATGGTGTCGGCGAGCGAACACCCGGCCTCGGCGGTCGGGATCAAGACCTTCTTGTCAGGGGCGAGCAGCTTCGCCGTCTCGGCCATGAAGTGGACGCCGCAGAACACGATGATCGCGGCGTCGGTGCGCGCCGCCAGGCGCGACAGTGCCAAGGAGTCACCGACGTGATCGGCGACGTCCTGGATCTCCGGCCGCTGGTAGTTGTGGGCCAGCACCACCGCCTGTTTGCTTCGGGCGAGCGCGCGTATCTCTTCGCGCCAGTCGGCGGACGTCGCACAAGGCGCATCGGCCAGATCGCTCGCAGTCATGGTTGCCTCCAGCGGCGTCGCCAAACCGGTTTTCGCCTCAAAGGCGAATACCTGTACCCGAACCGTAGCATTGCCGGGTGCCCGCTTCCGCCGCCGGACCCCCTGCCGCGTCCGCAACGCGGCCGGTCCCCAACCGGCCGGCGTACCCGCACGAGGTGGTGGCGGTCGTGCTGTCGGTGCGCGAGGGCGTGTTGTCGGTGCTGATGTGGCGGCGCGCGCAGGCGCCGTTCGTCCGGCGGTGGGCGCTGCCCGGAGGAGGGGTCGGGGAGGACGAGCGGCTGCGCGCCGCGATCCTGCGTCATCTCGCCGAGAAGGTGGACGTCACCGAGGTCGCCTATCTCGAGCAGCTTGCGACCCACAGCAACATCAAGCGCGACCCCCGAGGGCGCGTCCTCGCGACCGCCTATCTCGGGCTGGTGCCGTCTTCCGTCGTACCTGACCTGCCGCCGGACACCGGCTGGCACCCGGTGTGCGACCTGCCGCCGACGGCGTTCGACCACGCCGACTTCATCAGCGCCGGAGTGGAACGGCTGCGGGCGAAGCTGACGTACACCAACATCGGGTTCGCGCTCGCACCCGAGGAGTTCACGATGTCCCAGCTGCGCGACGTGGTCAGCGGCGCCCTCGGCTACTCGGTCACCCAGACGAACCTCGCCCGGGTCATGACCCGTCGGCAGCTGATCGAGCCGACCCGGGCGCGCAGCCAGCCGGGGCCGGCCGGCGGGCGGCCCGCCATGCGCTACCGGTTCAGGTCGCGAGAGCTGGCGGTGACCGATCCGTTCGCTGTGCTCAAGCCCAGTCGTCGAAGGTGAAGCTCGGCGTCCCCGAACAGCGCATCGTTGGCGAGCAGCCGCTTGAGCAGGTGGCCGACCGCGAGCTCGTCGGTCATGCCGACGCCGCCATGGGTCTGCACTGCGGCTTCGGCGAGGGCCCGGCCGAGCCGGCCGGTCTGCGCCTTGAGGACAGAGATGTCAGAGGCAGACGCCAGGCCGGCCTCGCAGAGGGCGGTGACGTAGAGCAGCGACGCGTGTGCCTTGGTGAGGGCGATCTTCATGTCGGCCAGCCGGTGCGCGACGGTCTGGAAGCTCGCGATGGGTTTGCCGAACTGGGTACGCGTGGTGGCGTACGACGCCGTCATCCGGAACAGCGCTTCCATCGCGCCGACGGACTCGGCCGCAAGATAGACCGTCGCGTCGGCGACGACCTGATCGATGCGCGTCGCCGCGTCACGGAGTAGTAGCGACTCGGCCGGCAGGACGACGTCTCGCAAGCGGACCCGACCCGCACCGCGCCCGTCGATCGTGATGTACGGCTCGATCGTCACGCCGGCCGCGTGCGGATCGACCAGAAAGACCGCGAGGCCGTCGTGAGCTTGTGCAGTCACGACGAGATGGGAGGCATCGCCGGCCGCCAGGACCAGCGGCTTGCAGCCGGTCACGACGAAGGTGTCGCCTGCGGCGCGCGCCGAGGTCTCGATCAGCTCGGCCGGTCCGCCGCTCACGGTCTCGTCGTGGGCGAAGCCGACGATCGCCGCGCCGGATGAGATCTCGGCGAGCACCTCGCGCGCCCGCTCGGTGACGGCGAGCTCGAGGGTGGCGCCGGCGAGGATGACGGTGGCCAGATAGGGCTCGGTGAGCAGCGCCGCTCCGAACCGCATCGCGATCGCCACGACGTCGACGATGGTGCCGCCGCCGTCGGCCCTGGGCAGGGAGAGCAGACCCTGCTCGGCGAAGTGCCGCCACACCGCGGGGGCAACGGTGACGCCGTCGGCGAGCTGGGCGCGGCGCGCCGGGAAGTCGCGCTCCTGGTCGAGGAGCCGGCCGACCGTGTCGGCCAGGGCGCGCTGCTCGTCGGAGAAGGCGAGGTCCATCTGGCTCACAGTCCGATCGTGCGCGCGATGAGGTCGCGCTGGATCTCGTTGGTCCCGGCGTAGATCGTGGTCGCCCGGCTGTTGAGGTAGTAAGGCATCGCCACGAGGGAGAAGTCGTCGTCGAGTGGTGGGGTCGGTGATCCCACTTCGAGGGCAGCGGTCTGCACAGCGAGGCCGCGCAGTCCTGCGACGCGGGTCATGAGGACCGACAGCGCCTGGGTCACTTCGGTGTTCATCACCTTCGCGATGGACGGGAAGGCGATGTCCTGAGCGATCGGGTGGCCGCTGGTCGCCAGCTTCTCGAAGTGTTCGATCGACCCGATGTCGGCTTCCAGCACACCGAGGTCACGCTGGAACGCGGGGTCGTCGGCGATGACACCGCCGAACGCGGTCGGCTGGCGCGCGGCCATCTCCCGAAGCGCTTCGACCCGACGCCGAAGCGCTGGGCTGGCGACGGCGCCACCGCGCTCGTGGACGAGCAGCTGCTTCGCGACCGACCAGCCGTCGTTCTCGGCACCCACGCGGCCCGACTGCGGCACCCGTACGTCGCGAAAGAAGACCTCGCACTGCTCGGGCACCCCGTCCAGTCCGATGATCGGGCGAATCTCGATGCCCGGCAGGTCGACGCGGTCGAGCAGCAGGAACGTGATGCCGGCTTGCTTCTTGCCCTCCGTGCTGGTGCGCACCAGCATGAACATTCGGTTGGCGTGGTGGGCGTAGGTGGTCCAGATCTTGCTGCCGTTGATGATGTAGTCCTCGCCGTCGGCGACTGCCGAGCAGCTCAGCGCCGCGAGGTCTGAGCCGGCGTTGGGCTCGGAGTAGCCCTGTGTCCAGTAGTCCTCACCGGCCAGGATGCCGGGCAGGTAGCGGGCCTTCTGCTCCTCGGTGCCGAGGTGCATCAGGAGCGGGCCGACCATCTGCAGCCCGTTCGGCAGCAGGGGCGGCAGGTCGCGCTTCCAGTACTCCTCGGCGTAGACGTAGCGCTGCTCGACCGACCAACCTGTCCCGCCGTACTCGACCGGCCAGGCCGGGGCGGCCCAGCCCTTCTTGGCGAGGATGCGGTGCCACTCCATCACCTGCTCGAAGGGCGCGAACACGCTCGTGGTCTTCCGGCCGGCTTCGCGGATCGCCTCGGTGGGCGCGGTGTCGAGGAACTCGGCCACCTCCTGGCGGAACGCATCGAGCGCCGGATCCTGGTCGAGATTCATCGCATGCCCTCCGGCAATCGGCGGTCGCGCCGAGGCGTGCTTCGTCGCCCCGGCATTCGCGCCCAGTCTCACAGTTGTGCCGCTCGCGCCCGTGCCCGCTGCGCACAGCTCACCACCAGGGTGACGGGACTCGGCGATGTACGGGAAAAATTTTGTGCCCCCGGTGGGACCCGGACCAGTCCTCCGCAGATTGCTCCGGCTGAACAGGCGGGTCTGCCTTGGTGAATGAGCGTCGCGGCCCGTCGGCGCTCGCCGCGTCGAATTGCGTCGGCGATGAGGCGGTCATCACCGCAAATCACTACCCCGCTGCTTGATCAACAGCAGCCGCGGCGCCGTCACTCGGATCGGCGAGGTCGGGGTGGCTTACGACACTGATTTCGGCCGGGCCTATGTGCCGGTCCTCCGCGCCGGCGGCACGGCCAGCCCATGATGCTCGCGGTCGGTGAGCCAGCGGTATCCGGTGATCGACGGAAGGCGCTCTTCTCGGACTGACTCGTCATCCGGCGACGCAGGCAAGCTGCTCGTGCTTGGCTTGCTCACCCGGCTGGTCGGTCGCGGTGTGTCCGCGCAGCAGGACGAGGACGCTGAGCGCGCCAACGGCCGCGGCTGCGGCTGCGTAGAGCAGTCCGCTGTGGATCCCGTCGACGAACGCGCTTTGCGCGTGGGCGCCGGTGGTTCCGCCGGCGTGGATGGCGACGCCGAAGGAAGCTCGTGCGCTTGAGACGACCCGGGCCGGGGCGCTGGGCAGGGACAGGTGGGAGCGGTAGACGGCGGTGACGATGCTGCCGAGGACGGCCGTGCCGAGGGCGCCGCCCACTTCGCGGGACAGGTCGTTGAGCGCGGAGCCGACTCCTTGTTGCACCAGCGGGAGCGCTTCGGTGATGGCGGCGGTGGCGGGGGTCATCGCGGCTCCCATCCCGATACCGAGGGGGATCAGGCCGGCGAGCAGCAACAGGTAGGGGGTGTCGATCCCGATCCGGGACAGTGTCGCTAGCCCGGCGGCGACGAGCAGCAGGCCGGTGACGCACACTGTGCGGGCGCCGTGCCGGGCGACCAGCCGTGGGGTGAGCCTGGCGGTGGGCATCATCGCTGCCGAGACCGGGAGGATCGAGCAGGCGGCGACGAGCGGGCTGTCGCCTCGGACGCCTTCGAGGTACTGCATGGAGACGAAGGTGAAGCCGAAGAAGGCGAAGAACTGGATGCAGATCGACAGGGCACCCGCCGACAGTGACCGGTTGAGGAACAGCCGCGGATCCAACAGTGGATTGGGCTGACGGAGTTCGTAGAACACGAACCCGGTGAGCGCCGCGAGACCGGCGGCGAAGCCGCCGAGTGTCCGGACTGTGGTCCAGCCGGCGTCGGGAGCCTCGATGATGCTGAAGACCAGGGCAACCAGCCCGATCGTGGCGAGCGCCGCGCCGCCCTTGTCGATGGCAGGGGCCTCGGGGTCGGAAGACTCCGGGACGAACCGAAGGGTCCCCACCAGCGCCATCGCCGCGAGGACGACGTTGACCGCGAAGGCGGAGCGCCAGGAGAACCAGTGCAGCAAGACTCCGCAGCACAACAGTCCCAGGATTGCGCTGCCGCCCGCTACCGCGGCCCACACGCCGACGGCTCGGGTTCGCTCCGCTGGTGAGAATGTGCTGGTGATCGTTGACAGGGTCGCCGGCATCACGAACGCTGCGCCGAGACCGATCAGCCCTCGAAGCACGACGAGCTCGTTCGCCGACGACACTGCCATCGCTGCCGCCGACGCACCCCCGAAGACCAGCAGGCCGATGACCAACGCCCGGCGGCGCCCGTAGCGGTCGCCGAGCGCGCCTGAGGGAAGCAGCATCACCGAGAAGACCAGCAGGTAGGCGTCGATGATCCACTCCAGCTGCGTCTGCGTGGCGTGGGTGCTGCGCACCAGGTCAGGAATGGCCACGTTCAGCGACGCCATCGCCGCGGTGACGCCACCGAGCGCGAGACACACGACCGCAGTCACGACCGAGGGATTGACGGGCTTGGACTTGGTGAAATCAGACACGATCCGACTCCTATAGCGAGGGAACGTTCGCTTTATATGACGAAGCGCCTTTTCTGTCAAGACGAAGATTCGTTCTGTTTGTGTTAGCGTCGTGACATGCCGCGGATCACCGACGAGCGCCGCGAGGCCCGTCGCGAGCAGATTCTCGAAGCCGCACGCGCGTGCCTTCAGGAGCACGGTCTGGAAGCCGTTTCGATGGAGATGATCATCGCCCGCTCCGGCCTGTCCACAGGTGCGGTGTATGGCTACTTCATCGGCAAGGATCAGATCATCAACGCCGTCATCACCGAGGGCACCGCGGCGATGGCCGAGCACCTCGCGCCCGTCCTCACCAACCCCGAGCCACCACCCCCCGCCGAGTTCGTCGAGCAGCTGCTGCGCGCCATCGCCCGCTTCGGCCGCCACAAGAAAGGCGACATCGACCGACTGCTCGTCTCCCTCCACGGCTGGAGTCACTCTCAAAGCAATCCCGACCTGAGAAAGGCGACAAACGCCGCCTACGCCGGCCTGCGCAAGAGATTCCGCGACGTGGCACAGCGATGGCAGGCAACCGGCACGCTCGCGGCCGACACGAACCCGGACGCCATGGCCCAACTACTCACGACCATCACCCTCGGCTTCGTCGCCCAGCGAGCCCTCGCCGGTTCAGCCGACCTAGCAGCCCATGTCGCCGCCCTGAAGTCGCTCGCCGGCCGCGTCCCCATCAGCGGTGCACGGTGAGCCCGCTCGGCACATCACCAGCCGTCACGCGCGCCGGCCACTCCTCGGCTGACTATGCCCTGCACGGAGTCAAAGTCTGCAAGGCCGTCGCCGCCGAGCCGCCACGCGCAGGTTGCCTCCGGGTGCTTGGCTGTCCAGGATTTCTCTGGGGTGCATTCGGTTGCCCGCGCAGGTACGAATCACCCCTGCTCTCGCCAGACCCAGTCACGACGGGTTCCTACCTTGGTCCAACAAGGCTCTGACCAGCGCAAACGCACGCACAGTATCGATCTCCGACAACGGCGCAGCTGGCCCATAGTCGGGCGTCCGTCTAGCCGGTGCATGCCGAGGTTGTGGCCACCAGTCGTGGCAGCAGGATCGCGACAGATCCGGCGGAGGTAGACGAGGCCAGTTGTACGCCGGCCCCTTGTGGCAGGGCTGACGGGTTGATCACGACAACCGTGCTGCCCTCGGTCGGCATCGTCACCGTCGGGCTCGGTGGTGGCGCGTCGGGGGTGGCGCGGGTCATTCGGGGGGTTCCGGCCGGCGGCGTGGGCAGTTGGTGATCGGACGGGAAGACCTCGTCCAGCACCTCCGAGCTTGCCGGGTAGGTCCGGCATGACGAGTTGAGCTGATCGAAGGTGACGCTGGCGGGCACCCCGTCAGCACGCAGCGTGGCCTGCAGGCCGCCCGGGTCTCGCAGTTGACGGAGAGTGATGGAGATGTCGCCGTCGGCTTGCTTAGCGACGGTCCAGGCGGCGAGCCGCACGTGGGTGGCCGGCGTACGGGGCGAGCGGTTTGCGCCGCTGCGGCTGTCGGTCGCCTGCTGCGTCGGGTGCCCCGATGCGGTCAGTGTGCTCGCGGCCAGGGCACCCGCTCCGGCGACAGCGACCGTGGCCGCTGCCGCGACTGGCGCGCGCCGGCGAGCTCGGATGGTGTGGCCGCGACGGATGATCTGCGTGAGGGGGGTGTCCGCGTGCACGTCGGCGACCGAGTCGCGCACCATGGTGGCCAGCTGACTGTCGTTCATGATCGCTGCTCCTGTCGTAGGTCGGGTTCGAGTTGGCTGCGAAGCGTGGTCATGGCGCGGGCGAGGTGGGCCATCACGGTGCCGGGAGCGATCCCGAGGGTGGCTGCCGTCGTGTTGGTATCGAGGTCGAGGATCAGCCGCAGCGCGACCACCTGCCGCTGCCGCTCGGGGAGTCGACGCAGCGCCGTCATGATCTGCGGGTCAACCCAGCCCGCCGACGTGGCGCCAGCTTGGGAGGGCTCGGCGCCCGCGACCGGTGCGGGCACAGGTATCTCGCGGCGACGCCGCCGCCAACGGGACACGCCGGCATTCAGCGCGGTCCGCACGATCCAGGCCTTGGGCGCCGGGTGGTGGCCCACGGTGGACCAGGACGCCCAGGCGCGGGCGAACGCCTCGTCCACCAAGTCTCGTGCGACATCGGCGTCTGCGACGCTGACCACCACCGCGCGTAGGCAGTCGTCGACGGCGTCGCGGTAGAACTCCGCGAAGTCCAGCCGATCGCCCACCACACTCATACAACGCCCGAGATGATTGATCGCATTACACGATGGCCGATCTCGATCCTGGGCCCGCTCAGTCCCGGTTGCCGCGGCAGTGAGGAGTTGACCGCAAACGCAGGGCACTGCAGTCTGCGTCATCCCACGGACCGCGCACGTGCGAATCGCCCCTCTTGTCGGCGGCCGACTGGCTTCCTACGCCATCGGGCCGAGCATGATCGGCATCTGGTGTCCGTCGTGCGAGGAGGAGTCAGGCGACGCGGAGACGCTTGGCGATCACATGCGGGTCGATGTCCAAAGACGCGAACAGTGCCGCTGCGGGATCAGGGCGCTCACGCTCCAGTAGCGCGAGCAGGACATACTTGGGCTGCAGCCGTCGCCGCGAGCCAGCGTGCCTGATCGACTCACCGAGCACCGCCTTGACGGCTGCGGTCACGGGGACCCGACCCCGCTGTGGGTTCGTCACCTCGAACCTCTCGGGTGCCGCGTCGACGCCGACGGCCCTGAGGGCCTCGTGGTCGAGTTCGTCCAACGCGCGGCGCGCGGCCTGCAGGTCGCGGCCGAGAATCTTGGACGCGTTCGAGTCGGGGTCGGCGAGCAGCGCCAGCACGAAATGCTCGGTGCTTATTCTGCGGTCACCCCGACGCTTGGCCTCGTCGCGAGCCGCGGCGTACGTGGAGCCGAGGCTGTAGCGCTTGCCGGCGTTCATCGCGATTCCTTTCCGTACTTGGTGTGGACCGACTGGCGGGTGACGCCGAGGGCGTCACCGATCTGCTGCCAGGACCAACCTTGGCGGCGCGCGGCGGCGACTTGCGTGGCCTCGACCTGCTCGGCCAGACGACGTAGCGCCAGCACCGCGCGGAGCCCGACCGCGGGGTCATCGGAGGCGATGGCAGTAGCGATCCCGGCAGCGTTCATTCTGTCAGTTTGGACTGACAGCCCCGATCTTGTCAACTCAGACTGACACGTGTCGGGGAGCGCTTTCATCGGCCCGTTCCGTCTGGAGCCGAACGCGTAGATTCGTCAACAACTGCGCAAGAAACGTGCCGATCCTAACGAGAACGGGAGGTCGTTCGTTCGGTCGTGTCGGGCTCT
>DASZRO010000050.1 GCA_035550055.1 Mycobacteriales bacterium
TCACCCTGACCGCCCGGTAGACTCGCCGACGCACTTCGGGATGTAGCGCAGCTTGGTAGCGCACCTCGTTCGGGACGAGGGGGTCGCAGGTTCAAATCCTGTCATCCCGACCAATGTGATGTCTCAGGACATCGGAATAGCTCGAACCTGCAACTCGTGGGTTCGGGCTATCCCCTTTGCTGAACTACGACGTCGATCAGGCTGCCCTCACGCCGTGACGGATGTGACTCCCGGCTGGCCTGACCAGCCATCAGCGCGGCACGTCTAGCGCACCCGCGGTCCTGCGTTCAAAATGTCGGGAAGTAATCGTCTCTTCGGATAGTCCGGGCGTCGGGACGACCAGCATCGGCTTTGTCTCGCTGCCCGAGGGTCGGCATCGGTTGAAAGGAGGCGTCGCCGAGATGAGGACGCCGAGCAGGCCGCCGCTCATGGGAGCGCTTCTGCGCATGCCCGACGAAGTAGTGAACCTGAGGATCGTCTCGGAAGCGATCTCGGCGCCGCCGTCTACGACGAGTTGCGCCGCCTGCCCGTCGAACTGAACAACACCTCGATCGTTCAGCGAAGATGACCGACAGTCGCGGCGGAGCAGCCAAGGGTTCGCAACGAGGTGGGCAATATCGCATACCCGTCGAATGCGTGCCCGATCCGGTCGTCTCAGGCTGCGGGCACTTCCTCGTCGACATCGAAGTCGACGGCAACGTGGTACGTGCGGCCTTGGACACCGGCGTACCCCGAACCTTGCTCTTCGACGTGCCGTCCTCGGCTGCCTTGGTTGGCACACGCCGAACTTCTGGCGCTTTCGGCGTCGGAGAGGTGGCGGAGTGGGAGGTCGGCGAGATCCGCCTAGGCTCGTTGCGCGCCGGGCCAGTCACGGTCCATCACATCAGTCGCGGCCGTGAACGCCACCCGGTGGTCGGACTCGACGTACTAGGCCAGGGGTCGTGGCAGCTCGCCCCGGGCAGCCGAACGCTCGTCACGCACGTTCCATTCCTCGGCGGCTCGACACTCAGGTCGGCGGCCAACGGACACCTACTCACCGAAATGCGATGGTCAGACGGCGTGGCTTCGGCCCTGTGGGACACCGGAGCCGGGATCACGTTGATCGATCGGCGCTTCGCCGCCGCACATCCACATCTGTTCCAGCCCGCAGGAGTCGCAAAGGCGACGGATATCACCGGAGCGAACAGCGAAGTCGAGCTCGCAAACGTACCGGGATACGAAATCGAAGGAGTCCCCTTCGTCGGGCACCTTGTCGCCATCACGGATCTGCCAGCAGTTCCCGAGCCCATCGACGCGGCCATCGGATTCCCGACCATCGTCCAGGCCCGGTGGACGGTCGACCTCCGTGCTCGGCGCTGGCACATAGAACGACGACTTGCGCAGTGACGCCGAGGGGTCACGTAGTTGGCGGTTTGCGGCCTTGATTACGCCGAGATCGTCAACGTCGGCGCAGGCCCGCGCTCCCTTGCGCCGTACATTCGACGCGATGCCGACCACTGATCACGTCGTCGCCGTCCTCGGCGCGGCCGGGTCGGTCGGGTCCGCCGTCGAGTCGGGTCTGCGGCGCGCCGGACATGTGACAACCGGCATCGACGACCGCGGCTTGGCAACCGGCCCGCAGATCGAAGCGGCGATCCGCGCCGCTGTCCCCGATGGCGCGACCGCGGTCGTCGACACCGGCTTCTTCGACACCTCACCGGTGGTAGCCGGGCTCGCCGGCACTGCTCCCGAGACCTGGCGGCAACAAGCCGAGCAGCCGTTGCGCCGGGCACTGCACGTGCTGCAGGCCGCGCACCGCTGTCTTCGCCCGGAAGGCGGCACGATTGTCGTCCTGCTGCCCTCCGTGGTCATGTCGGGAGCCGCCGAGGTGGTCGGCTGGGTCTGTGCAGCCGAGGGGTACCGGTCGCTGGCGAAGGCCGCGGCCCGAGCCTGGGGCAACGAAGGGACCACATTGAAGGTGATGCTCGTCCCGGCGGGCATCGTCACGGCCGCGGCCATCGACCGGCCCGGTCTGCAACCGCCGGCGCTCGGCCGCGCTCCCGATCTGTCCGCGGACATCGCGCCGGCGTTGAGCGCCTTGCTCGACCCGCGGCTCGGCGGGGTCACCGGACTGACCCTCGCGGTCGACGGCGGCGTCTGGATGACGTCATGAGCGGCCCGCTGGCCGGCAAGGTCGTGCTGGTCACCGGAGGCGGCGCCGGTCTCGGCCGCGCCATCTGCGTCGACGCGGCTCGCCACGGCGCTTCGGTGGTCATCGCCAGCCCCGGCCGAAACGGCGCCGACACCGCCACCCTCGTCAACGAGGTCGGCGTCGGGTGCCACGTCCCCACCGACGTCACTGTGCTGGCCGACGTAGGGCAGGCGGTCACGGTCGCAGTCGAGAAGTTCGGACGCCTCGACGCGATCGTTCACAACGCGACGAGCCGTCTTTCCAGCGAGGTCGAAACGATTGACGAGCTCACAGACGAGGCGTGGGACGACCACGTGGCGGTCTCACTCACGGGTGCCTATCACTGCGCTGTCGCGGGCTTCGCCGCGCTTCGCGACACCGGCGGACGCTACGTCCTGATGACCTCGCCCGCCGGCATCGAAGGCAGCGCCAATCGGCCTGCGTACTCGGCGGTGAAGGGCGCCGTGCGCAGCATGGTCAAAAGCCTCGCGCTGGAATGGGGAGCCGCTGGAATCACCGTCGTCGGCGTCTCACCGCTTGCCATGACGCCCGCGATGGCGAACGCCTACGACGCGGACCCGGCGTTGAAAGACCGGCTGGCGAAGCTGGTCCCACTCGGCCGAGTCGGCGACGCCGCGACAGATGTCGCTCCCGTCGTACGGTTCTTGCTCGAGGACGACTCCCGCTACATCACCGGGCAGACGATCATCGTCGACGGCGGAAGGTTCACGACACTGTGAGCGCCCCGCGCGCCTTGCACAGCGGGAGTATGTCGCTTCGGCTCTATCCGCACCTGGAGCTATCACCCGTCGACGTCGTTGCCGAGCTGCTCGCCCAGGCTCGGCTCGCCGAACAGGCGGGCTTCGACGGGTTCATGACCAGCGAGCACCACAACGGCTTCGCCGGGTACCTGCCCAACCCGATCCAGGTTGCGGGGTGGGTGCTCGACTCGACCGACCGCGCCTGGGCAGCGCCGTGCCCGCTGCTGTTGCCGTTGCGCCCGACCGCCCTCGTGGCCGAAGAGATCGCCTGGCTTGCCGCCCGCTTCCCCGGCCGGGTCGCGGTCGGGACGGCCGCCGGTTCCCTCGAGGCGGACTTCGACATCGCCGGTACGACGAAAGACGACCTGACGCGCCGGTACGCCGACGCCCTGACGACGTTGAGCGCGATGCTGCTCGGGCGCGACCCCGGACCGCTTCTCGACGACCCGGCGATCAGTCGCTGCGCGACTCATCCTGTGCCGGTGGTCAGCGCGGCGATGAGTCCGGCGGCGTGCCGTCGCGCCGCGCAGGCCGGGGTGGGCCTTCTCTTCGACTCGCTGACCACGGTCAGCCGCTGCCGCGAGCTCGCCGACGCTTACCGTGACGCCGGCGGTGCCGGACCGATCGCCTTGATCCGACGAGCCTGGCCCGGTCCGCAGCAGACCGAACGGCACGAAGACCAGCTGCGCCTCTACCGCAGCTACGCGACGCAAACCGCAGCCGGACACTGGAGCGAGGACCAGCCCGCCACCGGCGACGCGACATCGATCGCCGAGACCCTCATCGAGCAGGTCACCGCGGTGGGAGCGACCTGCCTGAACATTCGCGTGCACACGCCGGGCATGGCCGTGGCCGAAGCGCGCGCACACATCGCCGGGCTGGCGGAGGTCGTGCGGATTCTCCGCCGCGACTGGCCGTGACCTGCTGGCAGTGCGACGGACGCCCCGGAGCGCGCCTCGTCAGTGACGGAACAGCGCGAGGACGGTGACGTCGTCGTCTTGCCCGCCGCCACCCGGAGCCGCCAGAAGAATCTGCCGCAACAGCTCGTCAGCGTCGGCGGTCGTACCGGCCGCTGATGTCGCGGCGAGCAGGCGTCGTACGCCGTCTTCGATGTCCTGCCCGCGCCGCTCGACCAGCCCGTCGGTGAGCGCAACGATGCCCGCGCCGCGCGGCACGCGCAGCAGCGTCGTCTGCCGGGGTTCGATGTCGATGCCCAGTGGCGCGCCGACCCGGGCGTCGGCGATACGGTTGCCGGCGGGCCCGACCGAAATCGGCGGCAGATGCCCCGCCGAGGCGATCTCCACCTCACCGGTCGCGGGCTCGATCAGGAGGTAGAGCAGGGTCACGAGCTGCGCCGGGTCGACGGCCGCGAAGAACGCGTCGATCTTCGCGAACACCGCGGCCGGCGCCGGATCCTCCACCGCGTAGGCGAGGACGGCACTTCGGATCTGCGCCATCGATGCCGCCGCCTCGATACCGCGTCCCATGACGTCACCGACCACGGCGACGACTCGACCGTCCGTGCACCTGAGCACGTCGTAGAAGTCGCCGCCCGCTTCGTGCTGTCCCGCCGGGCTGTAGTGCGCGGCGACCGACCATCCGTCGATCCGCGGGGTGCGTTCCGGCAGGAGGGCGCGCTGCAGGTTCAGTGCGGCTTTGCGTTCCGCGGCGTCGATCTCGGTACGCAGCAGGGTCTGCGCGGTCTGCGCGGCGAGCGCCAGCACGAACTCACGCTCGTTGTCACCGAACAGCCGCCGGGTGGCGAAGCTGAACCGCAACGCACCCAGGATCCGACCACCCGCGAGCAGCGGCACCGCGCACATCGACTGGGTACTCGCTTCGAACCCGCGCAGCGCGGGGAACTCCCGATCCCGCTCCTCGCGGGACTCCAGCCACACCGCCTTGCCGGTCCGCAACGCGGTCGCAGCCGGTAGCGGAGCGTCGAGGCGCTCGTCGCGGAGCGCGCCGACCAGCGCCTCGCCGTACCCGACGACGCCCGGCACCGCGACGTGGATGCCGTCCGCCGCGGGGACCAGCAAGCCACCGCCGGCGGCATCCAGCGCGGCGACCCCCTCGGAGACGACGACGGCTGCGACGTCCTCCGGCGCGCGCGTGTTGGCCAGCGCCGCTGTGACGCGCTGTAGTCGCGCGGCGCGATCGGTCGAGCGCTGCAACGCGGTGAGTCGCTCGACTTCTTCGAGCATGCGCGTCTCGAACGGAACAACCGGTGCCGGGGGGAGGCCTCGCGCCCCGTCGCGGATGCCCCGCACGACGGCTTCGACGTACCAGCGCCGGAACAGCCGGTGGGAGGCCGGCGCCTCGAGAGTGAGCAGGCGCGCGGCCCTGGCGTAGGAGTCGGCTTCGTCGAGGGCGGCCAGGTAGGCCTCCCCAGCATCCGCCGCGCGCTCCGGAAGGCGGAGCATCAGGTTGGTGCGTACCTCTCCGCGCCGAGCTGCGGCGAGCGCCTGCCGCTTGATGGCATCGCGCGCGGCGCTGAACCCGTAGACCACGGTCTGGATCAGGCCGGCAAGGTGGTCCGGCACGTCCTCACCGAGGACGCCGGCGGACGCGGCGAGGCTGAACTCGCGAACCAGGTTGTCGATGTGGGACTTCGCCTCGATCAGCAGATCCGTCGGGACGTCACCTAGAACGACAGTGAAGTGTGGTTCGGCCGAGTCCTCCGGTGCGTCGTCGTCCCAAGCAGCCAGCAGCCTGTCGATGTCGACTTGCGGGTCAGGAGAAGCGCCGGCGTCGAACTCCGCCCACACCGTCTTGCCGTCCTCGCGGCGCTCGACGCCCCACCGAGTCGCGACGCCTTCGACCAACGCGATCCCGCGGCCGGTCATGTTGGTCGCGCTCGCCGCGGGGCGCACCGGGGCCCGCCGGCTCCCATCGCTGACCTCGATCCGGATGCAACTACTACCTCCGCTGACCGTCACCGCGATCGGGCCGGCTCCGTGCTGGACGGCATTCGCGAGCAGTTCCGCGGCGGCGAGCGTCACGTCATCGACATTGGACGCTCGTCGCTCGACGACCTGACGCTCGACAAAACCGCGGGCCGCGCGGATCGCAGTCGCACCGGCGTCGGCCGGCAGGTCATGGCGGCGCGCAGCAAGCGAGCACGCCACGGCGTCAGACACCCGCTTGCCTCCGGCGCGCTCGTTCACGAATGTGGCCATCCTCGACAGGATCGATGCCCGTTCGGTGACTCAGCCAACCACGCCAGCCTCAGAAGCATGACCGTGCCGCCACCCTGCGAAGATGACGCCCTGCGAAGATGACGCCATGCGAAAGATCGGCTTGCTCGGCGCCACCGGCTACACCGGCCGGCTCACGGCGACCGAGTTCGCGCTCCGCGAGATTCCGGTGCGGCTGGGCGGTCGGTCGGAGCAGCGCCTCGCCAAGGTCGACACCGCTGAGGGCGCCGAGCGAGTGGTCGTCGACACCACCGACCGGGCGGCACTTGCGCGCTTCCTCGACGGGCTCGATGTCGTGATCTCGACCGTCGGACCTTTCGAGCTCCTCGGGCGACCCGTGGTCGACGCAGCGGTCGCAGCCGGGGTGCACTATGTCGACTCGACCGGCGAGCCCGACTTCATGCGCTGGGCGTACGACGCGCACTCCGCCGCGCGTACCGCCGTCGTACCCGCCTGTGGCTACGACTACGTCCCGAGCGACCTCGCCGCGCGAGTCGCCGCCGACACGCTGGACGGGCCTGCCGAGCGGATCGACATCGGGTACTCGATGAGGGGGATGAAACCGACCCGCGGCACGGCGCGCAGCGCACTCGGCGCCGTACTGGCGACGCCGGATCCCCAGATCAAACGGTCGACGGTCAACACCAGGCCGGCGCTCCAAGTGCCACTGGGAGACCTGCTCACCACAGGCCGGTGGGCAGGAGCGGCGACGGTCACTGCGAACGTCACCGTGTCGAGGGCGGCTCGCGCGATCGTGCCGGTGATGGGTCCGGCGACCGGACCGCTACTGAAGGTGAGCGCGCCGCTGCTGCGACGGCTCGTCGAGCGGATGCCGGAAGGACCGACCGACCAGATGCGGGCGCAGGCCCATGCGTCGGTGTCCGCGACGGCGAACCGCGCGGGCAGGTCGGCGACCGTCACGGTCGACGTCAACGACGTCTACGCCTTCACCGCGCTGTCGCTGGTGGAGTTCGCGCTCCGCGTCGACGGCGCCGGCCCGATGTCGCCCGCAGAAGCGGTCGACGCCAAGGAGATGCTCGACGCGCTCACCGGTCCGCTGCTGTCCTGGCAGCGCCACTGACCGCTCCCCGCCCCCGTTTCCCGTCCCCCGAAGTAGCACACAACTACGCCGCGGCGGCACCGAAATGCGGCGGTTTGCCCGATTCGGCGGGCACTTCGTGTGCTACTTCGGGAAAGCGGGGTGGGGTGTAGGGGGCCGCGGGTCAGCGGGCGATGAGGAGCTCGGCGATCTGAACCGCGTTGAGTGCGGCGCCCTTACGCAGGTTGTCGCCGCTGACGAACAGGACGAGCCCGCGGCCGTTGGCGACTCCCGGGTCCTGGCGAAGCCGGCCGACGTAGCTCGGGTCGGCACCGGCGGCCATCAACGGCGTGGGCACGTCGGTGAGTACGACGCCGGGCGCGTCGGCGAGCAGCTCGCGGGCGCGCTCGACCGGCATCGGCTCGGCGAACTCGGCGTTGATCGACAGCGAGTGACCGGTGAAGACCGGGACGCGTACGCAGGTGCCCGACACCGCGAGGTCGGGAATGCCCAGGATCTTGCGGCTCTCGTTGCGGAGCTTCTTCTCCTCGTCGGTCTCGAACTCGCCGTCGTCGACGATCGATCCGGCCATCGGGAGCACGTTGAACGCGATCGGCGCAACGTACTTCTCCGGTTGCGGGAAGGTCACCGCGTTGCCGTCGTGGGTCAGCTCGGCCGCGCGGTCGACGACTTGCCGCACCTGCTTGTCGAGCTCGTCCACCCCGGCGCCGCCACTGCCGGACACCGCCTGGAAGGTGGTGACCACCAGCCGGGTGAGGCCCGCCGCCGCGTGCAGCGGCCGCAGCGGTGGCATCGCGACCATCGTGGTGCAGTTCGGGTTGGCGATGATGCCCTTGCGGGCTTCGGCCACCGCGTCGGGATTGACCTCACTGACGACCAGCGGCACGTCCGGGTCCATGCGCCAGGCCGAGGAGTTGTCGATGACGGTGACGCCGGCAGCGGCGAACCGTTCGGCTTGTGCCCTGGAGGTCGCTGCGCCGGCCGAGAACAACGCGACGTCGAGGCCGCTCGGATCGGCGACGGCGGCGTCCTCGACCACGACGTCACTGCCCTGCCACGGCAGCGTCGTACCTGCCGAGCGGGCTGAGGCGAAATAGCGGATCTGCTCGACCGGGAAGTCACGCTCGGCGAGCAGCTTGCGCATGACGGCGCCGACCTGACCGGTCGCGCCGACGACGCCGACCTTCATCGCTGACCTCTCATCGTCCGGACCCGGCGTGCACGGCGGCCGGAGCGCCGTCCGGGTCGTCGAGCCCGAACGCCTCGTGGATCGCGCGCACCGCGGACGGTACGTCGGTGTCCTGGCACACGACCGAGATCCGGATCTCCGACGTCGAGATGTTCTGCACGTTGACTCCGGCGGAGGCCAGCGCCTCGAAGAACGTCGCCGACACCCCGGGATGCGAGCGCATGCCCGCGCCGACGAGGGAGACCTTCCCGACGTGGTCGTCGTAGAGCAGCGACTCGAAGCCGATCGAACCGCGGGCCTTCTCCAGCGCCTGCATCGCGGTCTGACCGTCGGCCTTGGGCAGGGTGAACGACACGTCGGTACGACCGGTCGACCCGGACACGTTCTGCACGATCATGTCGATGTTCACCCCGGCGTCGGCGACGACGCGGAAGATGCCGGCGGCCTCACCGGGCTTGTCCGGCACGCCGACCACGGTGACCCGCGCCTCGGCGAGGTCGTGCGCGACTCCGGAGATGATCGCCTGCTCCACCAGTTCCTCCTCGGGAATGCGGACGACCCAGGTGCCCTCGCGGTCGGAGAACGACGAGCGGACATGGATCGGTACGCCGTAACGGCGGGCGTACTCGACGCAACGCAACATCAGCACCTTCGCGCCGCTGGCTGCCATCTCGAGCATCTCGTCGTAGGAGATTCGATCGAGCTTGCGCGCGGTGCCGACGATCCGTGGGTCGGCGGAGTAGACCCCGTCGACGTCGGTGTAGATCTCGCACACGTCCGCTGCCATCGCGGCGGCGAGCGCGACGGCAGTCGTGTCCGAACCGCCGCGGCCGAGCGTGGTGATGTCCTTGGTGTCCTGAGACACGCCCTGGAACCCGGCGACGATGCAGATGCTGCCGGCGGCGAGAGCCTCCTGGATCCGGCCCGGCGTGACGTCGATGATGCGGGCCTTGCCGTGCACCGAGTCGGTGATCACGCCGGCCTGTGACCCGGTGAACGAACGCGCCTCGAAGCCGAGGTTCGCGATCGCCATGGCGAGCAGCGCCATCGAGATCCGCTCACCGGAGGTCAGCAGCATGTCGAGCTCGCGCGGCGGCGGCAGCGGCGAGACCTGCTGCGCCAGGTCGAGCAGCTCGTCGGTCGTGTCCCCCATCGCTGAGACGACAACGACGACGTCGTTGCCGGCACGGCGTGAGTCGACGATCCGCTGTGCCACCCGCTTGATGCGCTCGGCGTCACCGACCGACGACCCGCCGTACTTCTGGACGACGAGAGCCATGAGTTAAAGGATACGGATCGTGCCCCGTCGACCGATTTCGATTTTCGCCGCCCTCGCCGCCGCCGCCACGCTGCTCACCGGTGCCGTCGCGCTCCAGCCCGCCGCCGCCGCGACGGCCACGAAGGTGCCCGTCGTCGCCTGTCCCACCACCCGCGGCGTGAGCGGGCACCCGCCGGCCAAGTACGCCGACCGACTGGCGACCAACGCGCCTGCCGCACTCGCGGCACACCTCGCCTATTACAGCGACAACGTCCGCAACCTCACCCCGGTCCTCGCCCCGCGCGGCTGGAAGTGCCGGGTCACGATCGGCGCGGACGGCGGCACTTCGGTAACGATCTACCCCGCATCCGCGACACCGACTGCCAAGACGGGCGTCACCGTCCGTTCCGAGCCGGCCTGCGAAGGCTGCGTCTGGGGATTGGTCTGCGATCTTGTCCCTGGCAGCGCCAAGCAGGTCGGCGCCGATCAGCCCGCCTGCCCGACGACCCGTCCGAAGCGCGAGCGGGTCAAGTTCGAACGCGGGCGCCCGCACGCCACCGGGCGGGTGCAGGACGTGGTGGTGTTCCAGGACCCGGCCGGGGTGAAGGGTGACGGCGTACCGTCCGGCGGTCCCGACCCCGCCAACGGCGTGCTGCTCTACGACTGGGACCAGCGCGACGGCGGGGCGGCATCGCTCGAGACGTGCACGTTGCCGACGGCCGAGTTCTCGACCTGCGCTGCCAGCGCCAGCAACTTCGGCGCTCGCAACTGGGGCATGCCCTAGGAGCTAGGAGTAGGCGCGCCGGCCCTCGAACGCTCGGCCGAGGGTGACCTCGTCGGCGTACTCCAGGTCACCGCCGACCGGCAGCCCCGAGGCCAGCCGCGTCACCTTCACGCCCATCTCTCGCACCAGACGCGCGAGGTACGTCGCGGTCGCCTCGCCTTCCAAGTTCGGGTCGGTGGCGAGGATCAGCTCGGTGACCGCGCCGTCGGCGAGCCGCGTCATCAACTCGCGGATCCGCAGGTCGTCAGGACCGACGCCCTCGATCGGCGAGATCGCCCCACCCAGCACGTGGTAGCGGCCCCGGAACTCCCTCGTCCGCTCGATCGCAACGACGTCCTTCGGCTCCTCGACCACGCAGATGACCGACAGGTCGCGGCGCGGGTCGAGGCACACCCGGCACTGCTCCGCCTCGGAGACGTTGCCGCAGATGGTGCAGAACCGGACCTTGTCCTTCACTTCGGTGAGCGCGACCGCGAGCCGTCGTACGTCGACCGGGTCCGCCGCCAGCAGGTGGAAGGCGATGCGCTGGGCGCTCTTCGGACCCACGCCCGGAAGCCGACCGAGCTCGTCGATCAGGTCCTGGACCGGTCCTTCGTACAACGCGCGCGCCTAGAAGCCCGGGATGCCCAGCGTGCCGCCCATCCCGCCGGCCAGCGGCCCCATCGTCTGGGCGGCCAGCTCGTCCGCGGATCGCTTCGCGTCGCGCACGGCGGCCACCACGAGGTCTTGCAAGGTCTCGATGTCGTCCGGGTCGACCGCGGCCGGTGCGATCTCGAGGGCGGTCAGCTCTCCGGCACCAGTCATCGTCGCTTTCACCAGACCGCCGCCGGCGCTGCCCTCGACGACCGTCGCGGCGATCTGCTCCTGGGCGGCGAGCAGCTGCTGCTGCATCTTCTGGGCCTGCTTCATCAGCTGCTGCATGTTGGGCTGCGGAGGCATGCGCTGAGCCTACGGCCCGCATCGGACGCGGACCGGGCATGGCGTTGCGAACCTTCAGGTCTGGTCGATCTCACCTATGACTTGAGCGCCTAGACCTTCCTGCAGCAGCGCGAGCGCGGAGGCCTCCTGGTCGGTCGCTGCGCCTTCGTCGACGTCGTCGGAGTCCGCGATCTCCTCCGGGGTGATCTCGGCGACTGGCTCCGGGGCGACGTGGCGCTCGGACTCCGCGGCGGCCGGTGGCGCAGGTGAGCCGGCACCCCCGGCGTTTGCGCTCACCTTGAGCTCCACACCGACCACCGTCCGCAGAGCTGCCGTGACGGTGCCGCTCACGTCGCGAGCGAAGCGCTCGGCCAACGACGCGCTCGAGAACGACAACGTGAGCCGGTTCCCTTCCAGCGACTCGATCTGGGCCGACAGCATCAGCGCGTGCGCGGTGCGGCTCTCGCTGCGAACCGCGTCGAGCACGCTGTCCCACAGCCGGCGCAGCATGACGACGTCGACGGCGCCGCCGACGGCCGGCGCGGGAGCGGCAGGTTCAGGAGCCTGCGCGGTGGAGTGGGCCGCCGGCTCCGCGACAGGCGACGCGGCGGGCGAAGCCGGCGAAGCCGGTACGGGCACGGCTCTCGCGGTTGCGGGGGTCTCAGGAGCCGCCGCAGCGGGCTCGGTCGCCGCTACCGACGGGGCGGCGCTGACGCCGCCCGCGGCGAGGCGGCGTTCGATCCGGTCGAGGCGCGACAGGACCGCGGCCGCGTCGTCGGTCGCCGCGGGCAGCAGCACGCGGGCGCATGCGAGCTCGAGCACCAGACGCGGCGACGTCGTACCCCGCATGTCGACCAGCGCCGTCGCCATGACCTCGGCGGCGTGGGTCAGTGACGCGCGGCCGAGCCGGCCGGCCTGTCCGCGCATGCGGTCGAGCGCGTCGCTCGGAACGTCGAGCAAGCCCGCCTCGCCGGCGTCGGGAACGGCGTCGAGCACCAGCAGGTCACGGAAGCGTTCGAGCAGGTCCTGCGCGAAGCGGCGCGGATCGAGCCCGGCCTCGATGACCCGGTCGACGGAGGTGAACACGGCGGCCCCGTCCGAGGAGGCGAAGGCATCGACAGCCTCGTCGAGCAACGTGGCGTCGGTGTAGCCGAGCAGCGACAGCGCCCGTTCGTAGCTGATCCGCTCACCGCCCGAGCCCGCCGCGAGCTGGTCGAGGATCGACTGCGCGTCACGCGCGGACCCGGCGCCCGCGCGGACCACCAGCGGCAGCACGAGCGGGTCGACGTCGATGCCTTCGCGCTCGCACAGCGAGGCCAGATGGTCCCGCATGACCTGCGGCGGGATGAGCCGGAACCGATAGTGGAAGGTCCGCGACTTGATGGTCGTGAGGACCTTGTCGGGTTCGGTCGTCGCAAAGACGAACTTGACGTGCGGCGGGGGTTCCTCGACCACCTTGAGCAGCGCGTTGAACGCCGCCGAAGTGATCATGTGAGCCTCGTCGATCACGTAGACCTTGAACTGCGAGGACACCGGGGCGAAGAACGCGCGCTCGCGTAGGTCCCGGGCGTCGTCGACGAGTCCGTGCGACGCCGCGTCGATCTCGATCACGTCGAGTGAGCCGGGTCCGTTCGGCGCCAGCGCGACGCACGAGTCACACACCCCGCACGGCTTGGAGGTGGGGCCTTTCTCGCAGTTCAGCGACCGCGCCAGGATGCGCGCGCTGGAGGTCTTCCCGCAGCCGCGCGGTCCGCTGAACAGGTACGCGTGGTGGATCCGCCCGGAGTCGAGCGCTGCGCAGATCGGCTCGGTGACGTGTTCCTGGCCGACCACCTCGGCAAACGTGGCCGGGCGGTACTTGCGATACAGCGCGAGCGACATTCGGTAGTTCGGCCTCCAAGAGAAGGACCCCTCGCACACCCGCCAGAGCCCGCTTGCCCTTGCTGCCTTCCGGCCCTGGGGGATTGGGCGAGGTGACGCCGCGCGAGGGGTCGCGGCCCACTGTAGTGGCGGGCGCTCGCCTCCCGCGACCGGCGGTTGTGGACCTAGGATGGCCGACGGAGGATTCGCCTAGTTGGCCTATGGCGCACGCTTGGAAAGCGTGTTGGGGGCAACCCCTCGCGAGTTCGAATCTCGCATCCTCCGCCGATTGCGCGAACTGGACATTGTTCGCAAAGTGCTAACTGTTGCAAGCGCCCGACACGCGATCTGACCTGCGCGTTTGGGTGATCCGAGCGTGGCCGGTTAGGCTGGTGCTTGCTTCGAGCAAACGCTCGAGTCCCTTTCAGTGCGCCGAGTCCTGTCGGCTGAAGGGGTCGTCTGTGACCACGACAGGACCGGGGGACCCACCCGCGAGGCCGCGTCAGAGAGCGCGTCTCGCATGGGGTGAAGCCGTTGCTTGCAGCGGCCGGGCACCTTCCAGCCCGAACCCGTCAGCTCACTTCGGAGGCGCGAGGAAGGGATCTTGCTATGCCTGCACGCCGTTATCGCGGCCGCCATCGAAAGCCCACCACCTCCGCTCGGGTCGCTGCCGTCGGCGTGATGGGCGTCGGCGCCGCGGCGGCCAGCGTGCTCACGCCGACCGCCGCCCACGCCGTCACCGCGACCGCCACGGACACCCAATGGGACCGGGTCGCGCAGTGCGAGTCCGGGGGCAACTGGCACATCAACACCGGCAACGGCTACTACGGCGGTCTGCAGTTCGCGGCCACCACGTGGAGCTCGTTCGACGGCCCGGGCTACGCCCCGCGCGCCGACCTCGCCAGTCGCGAGCAGCAGATCGACATCGCCAACAAGGTGCTCGCCGCCGAGGGCTGGAACGCCTGGCCGGTCTGCTCGCAGGACGCCGGTCCGGCCGGACCGCCGGACGCGCAGACGCGCGGCAACGCCCACCTGCGCCGCGCCAAGCACCACCGCAAGACGCTCCAGGCCGAGCCAGAGAAGGTCGCCCGCTCCTGGGAGCGGATCTACGTCGTACGACGAGGCGACAGCCTCTACTCGATCGCCCGCGCGAAGCGCGTCGAGGGCGGCTGGCAAGCCCTCTACGAACACAACCGCGCCGTGGTGGGCGACAACCCGCAGCACCTGGACGTGGGCGCGCGGCTCGCGTATTGACTGCGCGAGCTGCGGTGGTGAGCCACTGCGGTGGGCGGAGTTGACATTCACCGGCGGTTCAGCGGAAGTTCCGGCGGAGCCGGGCGCGCCGGGGTTGTGCGCGGCGGCGCCTGCCCATAGCCTGCGGGCAGCGCCGAGCAACCGCTCGGAGCCCGCTGGCGCGCCGAGTCCTGCCGGCCAGCGGGTTACACGTACTACCTCGGCAGGACCGGGGGACCCACGCGCGGGAGACGTCCTCGACCGATCCCGCATGGGGTGAAGCCGGCATTCGTGCCGGCCGGGCACCTTCCAGCCCGAACCCGTCAGCTCACTTCGGAGGCGCGAAGGAAGGGCTGACCGTGCTTCGAATCGCTGGCATCGCCGCCGTGGGTGTGAGCCTGCTCGCGGCCGTCCCGGTGCACGCCGCGCCGAGCGCCACCGACGCCCAATGGGCACGGGTGGCCCACTGCGAGTCGGGCGGCAACTGGCACCTCGACACCGGCAACGGCTACTACGGCGGGCTTCAGTTCTCGGCGTCCACCTGGGCCCACTACAGCGGGCGGCAGTACGCGGCGCGGCCGGACCTGGCCAGCCGCGTCCAGCAGATCGACGTCGGCAACCGGGTGTACGCCGCCGAAGGCTGGAGCCCGTGGCCGACCTGCCGACCTCACTCCTGACGCAGGCTGGCCAGCATCTTGGCGAAGTCGCGGTCGTTGCCCGCTCCGCCGCCGTTGACGTACGCGAGCACGTAGTCCTGACCGCCGACGCTGAACAGATACAGCTCCCCTGGCGCCCCAGCCACGCTGACGTCGGCTTCGACCGCCTCGCCGGCCGTCGGCAGCTGTACCTCGCGGATCGTGTTCGGGTCGAGCGTCGCACCGTCGGAGACCAGGTCAGGTGAGGTACGCATCCGCTGCGCCGCCTCGTCGGGATCGAAGGGCTGCTCGCCGCCGAAGATGAGGTTCAGCGAGACCTGCGCGTCCGGGCCGTCGAGCACGAGCGAGTCCGGCAGCGCCTCTCCGGCGTGATCCTCCGACCAGGCCGACGGCGCCGTCAGGGCCAGCCCGCCGACGTCGTACGAGGTGCCCGGACCAACCGCGACGACGATCGCCGCAACCGTGATGACGCCGTTGAAGCAGGCGTGCGCCGCCATCGAGGATGCCAGCCCTCGTTTGAGGTACAGGCCGCCGAGCGCGGCGCCGAGCAGCGTGTAGTAGACGATCGCGGCCGGGATGAAGTGCCAGACCGCGAAGAACACGGCCGAGCCGAACACCGCCGTACGCGTCCCACGCCCGCGCAACGACTCGAGCAGAAGGCCGCGAAAGAGGATCTCCTCGACCAGCGGCGCGATCGCGACCGTCAGCAGTGTCATGACGACGACGTGGGTGGGGTCGCCCTCGTCCATCAGCAGCAGGATTCGCGGGTCGGGATTGACGTGTCCGGCCACCAGGCTCGACAGCCCGAGGATCCCGCCGCCGAGCCCGAGCCCGAGCACGCCGCCGTTGGCGATCCGCGCCGCGAGCGACCCGTCGCCCCACCGCAGCCGGACCTTCGGGGTGATCTGGCTGACCATGAGCACACCGACCACCGCGTAGACGACGACAGTCAGCACGAGGTCGGTGCGGATCAGCGTGTCCTGGCTGATCGAGTCGTCGCGCGAGAGCAGGTAGGCCGCCAACTGCATCAGGCCGCCGAATCCGATCGACGCGCTGACCAGGGTCAACGCCCGACGCGACAGCAGCCGGCCGTCGGCACCGACGTCCGTCAGCGGCTGAGGCGCTGCGTGGGGCCAGGCCGAAACCGCGACAGGGAGCGCCTCAGGGACCGGCGAGGGCCTGACCGGCGGCAAGAACAGCAGGTAGCACGACGTGCACCACTTGGCCTCACGCGGTGACTGAGCGCCGCATTGGGTGCAGGTCTGCACTACGTCCCATCGACTGCTTCGCGCGACGCCTTGATTCGCCGAACCCGACGCAGGTACGCCGGTCAGGGCGCTCGGGAGCAACCGGGTCTTCGGATCCTGACGGGGTGCTGGGTTCATCGGACGACGATGGAGCCCAGCACTCGCCAGTTCGGTTTGCCGGCGTAGAGCAGGGCGCGGACGCGGTAGTTGTCGAAGTTCCGGAAGCCGAACCCGATCCGTTTG